>JBFGZH010000038.1:0-14524 GCA_041586895.1 Psychromonas sp.
GCACTGCATAATTTTAATAATTGCTCTAATGCCCCTTCATTTTCATGGAGTAATTCCAGATAAGCGGTGCGGCTAACTATCTTCAATAACAGGTGAGTAAGCGGAAACATCGGCTTTTTAATCTGGTAATGACTTAATAACTTACCACTGTGGCGGGTATCTTCAGCAGCAATCAGATCCACCTGCTGCAATGTTTCTATGGCGCGGTAGGTAATATCGCTAATATTTCCAATTGGCGTGGCAACAATATAGAGTTTTGCAGGAAGTTGAGAAGAAAGTTGGTTATTTTCAGACATATTGTCGCCCTAATAAAAGAATAGATAAGTGAATAAGATTGTTTAACAGTGGCAGCAATATTACACTATAGCTTTATTGATACCTACTTCGAAAATTTGCTTGTGCATAAAGGATAATATTTTGAACGTTTTAAGCTCAACAAAACAATTTTCTCACTGTTTGCTTATGGTATTAACACTGGCCATTTTATCAGCTTGTAGTGTCAGCCCGCTTGCGCCAGAAGATACTCCGCCGGCGTTATTTTCTAAGCTGAATAATAACTCGGCATTTTTTCTTAAAAAAGCAGAGGAAAGCAGCAAACAGAAAAGTTTACCCTGGCAGTTTGTTGCTGCACAGGCCTTAATTGCCGAGCAAAAACCGCTTCTGGCGGACTCAATTATCGAATACCTGCACAGCCAACCACTTACCCCGGTCCAGCAAAGCGCATTAACGCTATTAACGGCGAGCAATTTATACCTGCGCAATGATCTGCATGAAACTCAAAGCACGCTGGCAAGAGTAGATAAGCAGAAACTATCTCAATTCGGCCTTATCTATTTTTTAAAACTGCGTACGCAACTGCATATCGCTAAAGAGGAGCATCAGCAAGCCGCGGAGCAGCTGTTTTTATTAACGCCTTTGTTAAAGGAAGCTCAAGAAAAACAGCAATATAATGATCTGCTGCTAACCGAGTTATCCCTATTACCAAGCGACTTTTTACAGCAATTTCAGGTAACAGTGCAGCCAGCTGAGCAGCAACTCGATATTGTCCCGAGTATCACCCCCGTCGATACGCAGCAGTCATTTACAGAGGGCTGGTACGCATTGGCTTACCTTTATCAGCGTTATCAATTACGCCCCAACCAGCTGCTGCGCTCGCTGGAGCAGTGGAAAGCCCACTATCCTAATCATCCGGCCATCGACTTTATACCGACTCAACTCAGCGAATTGCCTGAATTGAGCCCTTACCAGCCGGAAAATATTGCCGTATTACTGCCACTTTCAGGGCGCTATAAACAACAGGGACAGGCCATTCAATACGGCGTATTAGACGCCTATTACCAGCAGGGTTCAGCTAAGGTTAAACTGCATTTTTACGATACTCAGGCACAAAGCATGGAGCAGATAGCAGAACAACTTCAGGCGCAGCATATTGACTTTGTTATTGGCCCGCTGTTGAAAGATAAAGTGGCCGCCTTTTTGCCGCTCGCTGCAGATAGGCCGGTTTTAGCACTGAACAGTTTCCCCAAACCACAACTGAGCGCGGAAACAGAAAACAGCCGGGCTGCCTGGCATTACGCTTTTCCACTCTCTCCTGAAGAAGAAGCCAAACAGGCCGCGCGCTTCATTTTTTCAAAGCAGCATAAAAAACCTCTACTGCTGGCCGCTGATTCCAATTATGGAAAGCGCGTCGCTGACGCCTTTAACCAGCAGTGGGCAGCCCTGAACGGTGACAACCAGGCGCAAGTTGAAACGCATTTTTTCAGCAATAAGAAGCAGTTCCCTGCATTTATTGCCCGGGCTCTGCATACAGATAAAAGTAAAAGACGCATCTCGCAAATGAAGGTGATCACCAATCTGCCCTTAGAAACACAGCAACGCAGTCGCCGCGATGTGGATGCCATCTATATTGTCAGTAAACGCGATGACCTGCTGATGCTTAAACCTTTTATCGATGTTGCTATCAGCCCGTTTGCAACAGCGATTCCCCTTTATGCGAGTTCCCGCAGCCATCAGCGCAATAACCATAACCAGGAGCTTTCCCAACTGATTTTCTCTGACAGCCCGTTTTTATTAAATGCTGAGAATAACGCCCGCCAGAAAATTGAACAGGCCTGGAGCAAAGCATCGTTTTCAGCATTACGCCTATTTGCACTCGGTTTTGACAGCTACCAGCTTATCGGACAATTAATACAACTGCAGAACAATGAACAACAAAGGTACCAGGGGCTTGTCGGCCAGCTCTCTTTGGATGGCGATAATAACGTTCTGGCAGAATTAAGCTGGGCCAGATATCAACGGGGAAAGCTGATTGAAATTACCGCGCCTGCTTCAGCCGAGTAACTCCCAGGGCGTCAAATCGGAAAAACAAGCCCTTGCTTATCTGCAGCAACAGGGCTTGTCTTTAATTTGCCGTAATTATTACTGCCGTTTTGGTGAAATAGACTTGATTATGCGCGATCAGGATACCCTGGTTTTTATTGAAGTTCGCTATCGTAAAAACAGTGATTTTGGTGGCGCATTCGCTTCCATTACAAAACGTAAACAAGATAAAATAATAAAAACAGCAAAACATTATTTGGCACAATTAGACAACGAGCCATACTGCCGCTTTGATGCCATTGCCATCGACCCACAAGCGGATACGCCGCAATGGATTCAAAACGCTTTTTTAGAATAAGATGAATACAGACCTATGATAGACAGTAAAATTCAAGCACACTTTGCCGAAAGCATTCAAACCAAAATAGTCGCAGCCGAAGCACTTCCAGAGTTTATTGAAAAAGCAGCCAAAACACTGGCCGAGACGTTAATCCGAGGTAATAAAATTCTGGTCTGCGGTAATGGTGGCGCAGCGGCGCTGGCGCAGATATTTGCTTCCCATCTGCTCAATAAATATGAGAAGGAGCGTCCTTCACTGCCAGCTATTGCCATTACCGCAGATTCGGCATTGGTTTCCGCGATTGCTACCGACAGCCATTTTGATGAAATTTATGCCAAGCAGATTTCTGCGCTGGCGCAGAGTGGCGACATACTGATGGTGATCAGTCACGGCGGTAACAGCCGTAATATGATCAAAGCCGTAGAGATTGCACTGAGTAAATCCATTCAGATTATTGCCTTAAATGGTGTGGATGGCGGGGAACTGGCCGGACTATTAGGCTCTGATGATATTGAAATTCGCGCCCCCAGTGATAAAGGCGCACGCATTGAAGAGATCCATTTACTGGTCATTAACTGTTTAAGTGATCTGATTGACCAACAACTTTTCCCGGTATTATAAGGATATTTATGAAAAAAATTATTAGCGCTGTATTTTTTATCTCGCTCTTCATACAACTTCAGGGCTGTGCAGGAGGACTGATTGTCGCCGCGGGAACCGCCGTTGCCGTGAGCAGTGATGAACGCAGCCTTGCCGAGCAACTCGAAGACAATGCCTTGTCCGCAGCCGCATTGGATAAAATCAATGAATTAAATATCAGCAATGAGCATCTGCGCATCAAACTGTTTAGCAATAGCGGCCATCTGCTGCTGGTCGGGCAAGTCAGCAATCAGCAATATAAGGATATGATAACCAAGCAAGTGGCGACATTATCACAGGCAAAGGGCATCTATAATCAACTGCGTGTTACCCAACCCATTGGCTTTGCCCAACAAAGCAAAGACAGCTGGATAACCACTAAGGTTAAAAGCCAGCTCACTTCTGACGAGAAAGTAAACCCGTTAAAAATCAAGGTTGTTACCGAAGATTCGGAGGTCTTTTTAATTGGCAGGGTGAATAGGGAGATGGCCAATGTCGCCACCAATGTCACCCGTAATATCGCAGGTGTGAAGCAGGTAAACCGGGTCTTTCAGTTAATTGATTGATAGCTAAAGAAAAGGCTGAATATCACTATTCAGCCTTGTTAGACAATCAGATCTCTTCCAGTTTATGCGGTGAAGATTTCTTACTTTTCAGCTCATTACACTTATTACACCATAAATTTGCCGCGCCGCAGGCCTGTAGCAGCTCTAATTTATCACCGCATTTATCACAGATAAAATGCAGCTTAAAATCACTGTTGCAGGCATCGCAGTGGTAGTGCTGTTTTTGCGCACTGCCAGCCGCTAATTGCTGATGGCATTTAGGGCACTCTAACACCATAACTATTTTCCTTTTTTGTGGAACTTCATCATGCGTTTGCGCTTATGCATCTGATTAGGCGTCAATTTATTGCGGCGTCCTTCAAAGGGGTTACTGCCTTCACGGAATTCAATACGAATCGGCGTGCCCATGATCCCCAGCGAGCGGCGGAAATAATTCATCAGATAACGCTTGTATGAATCGGCCAGCTTTTTCACCTGGTTACCATGGATAACAATAAGTGGCGGGTTATAGCCACCGGCATGCGCATAACGCAGCTTGACACGACGTCCCTGCACCATAGGTGGCTGATGATCGTCAACTGCCATAGTCATTATACGCGTTAACATCGAAGTTGAAATACGCTTGGTTGAGGAATCATAGGCTTCTTCAACCGACTCATAGAGATGGCCGACACCCGTCCCATGCAGTGCGGAAATAAAGTGAATTTTTGCAAAATCGACAAAACCAAGACGGCGATCCAGTTCACTTTTAACGCGCTCTTTATCGTATTCGCTCATGCCGTCCCATTTATTCACCGCAATCACTAATGAACGACCGGCATTGAGTGTGTAACCGAGCAACGACAGATCCTGATCGGAAATGCCATCGCGCGCATCAATAATCAGCATCACCACATTGCTGTCTTCAATCGCTTTTAAGGTTTTGATCACCGAGAATTTTTCAACGGTTTCATTGACTTTTTTACGTTTCCGCACACCCGCGGTATCGATAATCACATATTCACGATCATCGCGGCTCATCGGTATATAGATACTGTCGCGTGTCGTTCCCGGCATATCGTAGACAAGAACACGCTCTTCACCGAGGATACGGTTGGTCAGGGTGGATTTACCGACATTCGGGCGGCCAATCAAAGCAAGTTTAATCGGTAAGTTCTGCAGACGCTCCTGCTCTTTAAGCAGTGCTTCCTCATCCTCTTCGACATATTCCAGCTCGGCGTCAAATTCATCCTCTTCCTGTTCAACGGGCTGCTCATCAAAAAAGCCATCGAGCGCCGTCTCTATCATCTGCCGTACGCCTTTACCGTGCGCCGCAGCAATCTGGTGAACCTCACCCAAGCCTAGCGCATAAAACTCACCGCAAACTGAATCAGCATCGATACCATCGATTTTATTCGCCACCAGAAAGACTTTTTTCTCCTGTTTGCGCAGATGCTCGGCAATCGCCTCATCGGCAATGGTCATGCCCGCACGCGCGTCAACCAGGAATAATACCGCATCGGCTTCTTCAATGGCCTGCAGAGACTGCCCGGCCATCAGCGCATCAACACCCTGCTCATCACCGGTAATACCGCCGGTATCAATAACAATAAACTCTTGTTCATCAAGCTTTGCCTGCCCGTATTTACGATCCCGGGTAAGGCCTGGAAAATCCGCGACCAACGCATCACGAGTACGAGTTAAGCGGTTAAATAAAGTTGATTTGCCCACATTGGGACGGCCAACTAATGCGACGACTGGTAACATATTTCAATCCTATAAAACAAAAAAAACCCCTTACCCAAAAGTAAGAGGTATATACTCAGTCTACTTCGAGATGTTAATCGCAACACTGCTGGATTTTGCACCTTGAGGTAGATTGAGTATAAGAGTATACAGCAATTATTCTACATTTAACGCTGGTTTTTCAATAGCAATTAATTTACCGCTACGCGTCTGCAGATACAGGTAGCTGTCGGTCGCAAAGGGCTGCATATATAACCCCTTACCATCGAGCTTCTGCTGTGCCACAAAACGGCCATCATCACGGTGCAGCCAATGCAGATATCCTTCACCATCACCGACTACAATATATTCATTGGCAACGGTCACGCCCGTTACATTGCGGTATGCTAACTGCTCATTGCTCCATATTTCCGCACCTGAGTAGCTATCCACTGCAAAAATAAAACCGCGGTAATCACTTAAATACAACGTATTTCCACTCAGGGCAATATCACTGAAACCGGCATATTTACGCGTCCACAGCTGCTTACCTTTAAGCAGATCAATGGCAACCAGATTGCCGTTGTACGCCAGCGTATAGACCACGCCGTTGCGGATCACAGGTTGCATATCCACATCAACAATACGCTCCAGCTCCGTTGCCCCGTAGGCACGGGCCACGGGAAGTTGCCATAGCGGCTGCCCCGTTGCCAATAATGCCACACTGACAAAACCATCGGCACGCCCGTAAACGACGCCACCCTGGGCTATTGCTGGCGTTGAACTGCTGCGCAGAGTCAGTTTCGGCTGCTTATTTCTCAGCGTCCACAGCTGCTCGCCGGTATCACTGTCCAGGGCTATCAAATCACCGCGCGTCGTATGCACAACCACACGGCCATCAGCATAGGCCGGCTGGGCGACCACTTCACCACTAACTTCAACCTGCCACTTTAATACGCCGCTATTTTTATCAAAGGCTAACACCTGCGCATTTTCAGTGCCGATAATTAAGGTATCTATGGCTAAGGTAATGCCGCCGGAGAATCGCGGTGAACGATTTAAGTTATTACTGGGATCATCCCGAAAATCGTTTGCCCACAGCAACTTGCCGCTCTCTACTGCATAGGCTTTGAGCAGGCCGTCACGCGACGCTGCGTAAACGGCATCCTGATCGGCCACCGGCTGCAGTTGCGAAAAGTATTTATCCACACCGTCACTAATGCGCTTTTTCCAGGCAATTTGCGGCTGATAGCTGCTTTCAAAAACCGGAAGCTCGGCCATTTTAACCACATCCTCTTCACTGGAAAAAAGAGAACAGCCGGTTAATAAAAAAGCCGCCCCGGAAATAGCAGCAATATGCTTAAACCATTTATTCATGCTTATCTCAATCTATTATTCGCCGTCAAGCACGGGCGCGCTAACCGCCGCCCCTGCCGGCACAGCAAGATCATCAAACTGCAGTTGTAAAACAGTATCGATACGTCCCTGACTGGCATTGATCGCATCCTGGAATGCAGAGCGTGCTTTTTCCTGCTCTCCCAGTTGCAGATAAACCGTGCCTTTGACCTGGTACGCTTTAGCTAAAAAATGCTTTTCAGTGATCAAAGCCAAGCTGTCCAATGCCGCTTGATATTCACCCAGTTCGGCCTGAACACGCGCTAAGCGCAGATTAATAACGGCATTCAGCGGTTCATAACCGTTCTGTGCTTGTAACTGCAGTAATTGCGTTTTCGCCAGCTCATAATTATCCTGTGCCAGCGCTTCTTTGACCAGCAGTAACGACGCCAATACACCGTAATTATTGTCGCTGTTGGCCGCTGCAAAAGCGCTGATACTGTCCAACTCCTTGTCATCACCCTGTGCTTCAAACTGCAGCAGCATATCAGTATAAGCCTGCGAGGTTGCTTCCTGAGCACTGATACGTGACTCGTTATAATAACGCCATCCCCATAAACCGGCTAATGCCACAACCACGGCAATCACTAAAGTGTTACCGTTGGCTTTCCACCACTTTTTAATGGCTTCTACTTGCTGCTCTTCTGTTTCATAACCTTCGACAATATCAACCACTTGCTTATCCTTATTAATTTAATTACTTAAAAGTAGCTAGGTAATACCTTAATTAGCTCGTCCATGGCAACGCTTTGTTGCTGCTGCGAGCCCTGTAAATCTTTTATTGTGACGCAGCCACTGTCGAGCTCGCTTTCACCAATAATCAGCGCCACGCGCGCACCGCTTTTATCGGCACGTTTCATCTGTTTTTTAAAGTTGCCCGCGCCACAGTGATGCATCATCTTCAGCTCAGGCAGTTCATTACGAATAAGCTCGGCCACTTTAAAGCCGGCAATATCCGTGCCTTCGCCAACTAAGACGCTGTAGATATCAACATCATTCTTTACATCATCATTTAAAGCTAAGGTTTCCAGCATTAAAATAATACGCTCAAGGCCCATTGCAAAACCGACTGCAGGCGTTGCTTTACCGCCTAATTGCTCAACCAAACCATCGTAACGGCCACCGGCACAGATTGTCCCCTGTGCACCCAGGCTAGTTGTCACCCATTCAAAGACGGTGCGGTTATAATAATCCAGACCACGCACTAAGCGCTCATTCAGTACATATTTAACACCCGCCGCATCCAAATATTTCTGCAGCTGCTCAAAGTGGGCGACGGATTCGGCATCAAGATGCTCAGAAAGTTTCGGTGCATCAACCAATAAAGCCTGAACCTGCGGATTTTTACTGTCTAAAACGCGTAATGGATTAGTTGTCATACGGCGCTTGCTGTCTTCATCCAGCTGATCGACATGCTGAGATAAAAACGCAACCAGCGCTTCTTTATACTCGGCACGTGCTTCATTGCTGCCCAATGAGTTTAGCTGCAGCTCAACATGCTGTTCAATGCCCAAGGCTTTCCAGAGGCGTGCTGAAAGTAAAATAACTTCGGCATCAATATCAGCACTGGCTATACCGAAGGTTTCCACACCAAACTGGTGGAATTGACGGTAGCGCCCCTTTTGCGGACGTTCATGACGGAACATAGGACCGATATACCATAAACGGCGCTCCTGGTTATACAGCAAACCGTGCTCATTACCGGCACGTACACAGGAAGCTGTCCCTTCCGGTCTCAGCGTCAGGCTGTCACCGTTACGGTCAGCAAAGGTGTACATCTCTTTTTCAACGATATCCGTCACTTCACCGATAGAGCGTTTAAAAAGATTGGTGCTTTCCACAATCGGCATACGAATTTCGGAATAACCGTAACTACTGACAACTTGTCTTAATAACGATTCTAATTTCTGCCAAACAGGGGTTTGTTCTGGAAGGGTATCGTTCATACCGCGAATAGCTTGGATCTTTTTTGCCACAATAATTTCCGAATTCAAGAGGTTAAATAATAAAAGTGGGCGTTAGTATAAGGTCTTTTCAGATCAGATGAAACCGCAACAGAAAGAATACTGATTGAAGTTATTGCATTATTCCGCTTTTTCCCAGCCTTACTCGTTGCTATCGCAAAACTCCACTAAAGACAGCGCATCAACGCCTGGCAAGGATTCTGTTCAGCTTTAATGCCTTAGCAAAAACAACAGATTGCAACTCATTTGACGATAACATAGCCTTCTGTCCAGATAAAAAAACAAACTGCTAACTAAACAGCCTGATTTTGTTTGTTTTAACCCCGTTTTGTGCATACATCGGCCGCTAAAAATGCAATAATAGCCGTATCACTGCACAATGGATGTGAAACCTTATATAATGACCAGTAGCAAACAACTTAATATCCGCATTAAATTTGTTCCACAAAAACCTGCTTCCCTCGTTGAAGAAGCCGCTTATATTTATCACTGGCAGCGAATTACCGGCGCAGCGCTACTTTCCATCACAGCCCTTGCGCTCTGCATTTACGGCGTTGTCAATTATTTGCAGCCGGCACAGCATAGCATGGCGGCAAAGATTGAAAAACCCCATTCTCCAGCAGCAGCGCAGGAAAGCACTGCCAAGCAGCCAGCGGCTGAGGATAAAGCGGCCATTACCGCCAGCAGCAATAATTCGCCGGGAGCTACAGCAACGACTGCCGAGAAGGCACAGCCTGATAGTAAAACTATCACTGCTGCCGGCAACAGCATTGACAGCAGCGCTGAAGGAACACGACAAGCTCCTGCGCGCTTTTCCCCGGTACTCACTCATCCCGACAGCGAAATATTTTCCAAACAGATCCAACCCTTTGTCATTACTCAATCGGTAAAGAACAAACAGCCGGTGGGCAGCATCCATGATATTAAGCCTGATGTTAATAATATTATTACTGTATATGCTTATTCTAAGGTGCTTGGATTAAAGGGTGAAACCCTCTATTACAAGTGGCGTTTAAATGGCAAAGATGTGGCTCAGGTGAAAGTAAAAATAGGCTCGGATCGCTGGCGAAGTTATTCAAGAAAATTTATCCAGTCCCATATGTAGGGAGACTGGAGCGTAGCCCTGGAAAACAGCAAAGGAGAGATACTGGCCGTTAATCGCTTCCAGTATTAGGCTCTGTGGACCTTTTACAGAAAACCCTAATAAAGTATCTCGTTTCCTCTCAAGCACTCAAAAAAACATCAAAGCGCGCGGTAAAAATAATCTCCAGGCAGCCAGACAAAATGCACTAAATTCCGCGCTCGACAACAACAGTGCCCTATAACCTGCTGTCAAAAATATCTCTCTGATTCACTCAACGCTTTTTTAGCGCCCACAATGGTATATTGATTGGTTGCATAGATAGCAAATAATTATCATACTGCTTGCTTATCTGTTATTAACACAAGGCTGTTACCATGGCTGATTGCTTTTTATTATTTGATGAAGAAAAAAAAGACTATATCAGTAAAACCATACTCCCCCTTTTTAGCGAGACAGTATTGCCACGCAGCTGGTCAGAGCAGGACATACCTGAATTTTCTCCCCAAAGCCGCGTCTATGCTTATGTCAGTGATCGCCAGGCGCCTGCCGTTATTGAAGCCGCAATTAAAGGCGGCTGGTATCTGGCACTGTTACCCCATAGCGACAGCCGTTACCTGCGACGCGGCTTATGCGTACAAAAAAATATTGAAAAAGCAGTGCTTAACGTCCAACAGGCTCGACCAAGAAGAGTCGATGCATTACGCTGCAATGGCCAACTTGTTTTAAGCTCCGTTGTTGTCGGCCACGGTTTCAATTTATCGCCCGATGTACAAAGCAACAGCTGGCCGGAGCGGTTAAAAAAAACCTGGCATAATGTCCGCCATGTGAATGAGTTTTTACCTAAAAAGCTTTCTTTTACCACAGGCAGAGACGCCAGTTTCAGCACCGCGGCACTGGGCGTCGTGGTGGTCGAGCATACCCATCAATCGCCAGTTGCACACAACCTTTTATTCGATAGCCATATCAACGACGGTATGTTTCACGCCATGATTTTAGCGCCGCGCAGTATCATGGATATTCTGCGTTTTTTTATCAGCAGCCTGTTTTATGATGTCAGAAAACAACCGAAATTTCTCGGGTTAGTGAAAACCCAAGCGGTCACCATCAGCAATAATAAAGAGCTTGCCTACACCATAGATGGCAACAGCCAACAAGCTTCGGAATTAGTCATAGAAACTGAGCATAGAGTATTAAATTTACTGGTCGGTGATGATTTTCCTATTTCCGATAGTGCACCAAGCAGTAAAGAGGAAAGGAAAATTACCCGACTGCCTGCCGGTGAAGCCGTGCAGGCGATGGCCAGCAACCCTTTGCCCTTTATTGCCCATGCGGCCACAGAAGAATTTAAAGAGCTGTATCAATTACTGCGCGAAAATGCCGCCACTTCGCCGGTCTTTTTAACCTTGATGGTTCTGGCAACCTTACTGGCAAGTATTGGCCTTTACGCCAACTCCACGCCGGTGATTATCGGAGCCATGATTTTAGCACCGCTGATGGCGCCCATTATTTCCTTGTCCATGGCACTGACCCGACAGGATGCCGGTTTACTGACCGCCAGTTTAAAAACCTTACTGACCGGCTTATGTACAGCGCTGGGCTTTGCATCGGTGGCCAGTTTTATTATACCTATGGAGATCATTACCCCGGAGATAGCTGACCGCCTCAGCCCCAGCTTACTGGATCTTGGCGTGGCAGTTATCTCCGGAATTGCCGGGGCCTATGCGCATGCTCGAGCCGGCGTCGCTAAAAGTATGGCCGGGGTTGCGATTGCTGTCGCCCTGGTACCGCCATTGGCCGTCACAGACATAGGGCTGGGCTGGCTGAACTTTTATGTCGCATGGGGGGCGGCACTGCTGTTTCTAACCAACTTGGCCGGTATGGTTTTTGCCGCTTCGTTAACCTTTCTGGTTTTAGGTTTTGCGCCTTTTACGCGCGCGAAAAAAGGCCTGACTGTGGCCCTTATCGCCGTTCTGCTTGTCAGTATTCCGCTGGTAATGAGCTTTATACGCTTATCTGATGAAGCAAAAATAGTACAAAAACTACAGGGTCAAACCATTGGCAATGTGATTATTCGCTCCATCAGAGCGCGCGCCGTCGAGCCTTTGCAGCTGTCGGTACAGCTGGTCACGCCGAGCTCTCTGAGTGACCGGGATCTGGATGCGATCAAAGCCAAGATTCAAAGCGAGCTGCAGCGGGATGTGGTTATGGAAGCGCAGGTGGTTATTCGCCGCTGATTGGACAGTCGACAAACAGCGCTAGAGCAAGGCCATAGTCACCAGCTTTTTATGCGCTACCCGACTCTTGCTTAATGGTAAGTTTCAGTCTTGTTTTCCAGCCAGGATAATTGCGCTCTCAGCATCTGCATACAGCTATCGCATGGCGGGTGTATCTCAGCAAACTCCATTAGCGGAGGTAATGTCAGGGCAATAGCTCTGCTGGCAATCAGTTTCAGCTCTTCATCACCCTGATTATTATGCAGCATGTTAAGCATCGACTGATGCGGAATAAGCAGGCATTTCTGCGCTTTTTCCAGTGCTCCCTGATGCTGGTATAGCAATGCTAATTCATGATAACTGGCAATCCAGTCACAGAGTGAGGCAACGCATTTGGGGTCAGCCGTTAACTTTTTTTCCAGATGATAAATAGCCACTCTATGAAAAAACTCACTATTACCCGCATAGTCTTCCTTCTCTGAGAACAACTCATTCGATACTAAACTATTAAAATAATCCATATAAACCTCACATTGAAAAAGCAACGATAACAACCTATTACTCTCAAATTTCAAACAACAGATAGTAGCCGTAACCCGCAACCAGGGCCGGCACAGCTGAATAAAAAGTTGCAACAAATGCGGCGCGCGGCGCCAGCGCTATTGCCGGAAATAGTGCATCCCCATCATTAGAGATCGCATTTGCCACTTGCGTCGACATAGGAACCGCCCCCGAGATAAAAAGGCTAGTGACCAGTATCTGCGGTCCGCACCCCGGTAGTAATCCCACCATCAGCCCGACCAGGGGCATCCACACTCCCCAGCCGGAAAAAAGCGCAGCAAGATCAAACCCTGCAAATGCCGTGCTCAGCTCAAAGGCCAGAAAGGCAACAATCACCCAGGCGCTCACAAAGTTAGTATCCTGAGCGGCTTTTTGCAGCGGGTGTGATGCGGTGCATTTTTCATCTTCTGATACCGTTGACTGGTAATCTTTAATTTCTTTGGTCAATGCCCATAGCGTCATTGAGATGATCAGCAATATCGTCCCCAGCCATTCCATGCTCAAATCCGGTAAATTAAGCACCTGATTAAGATCGACCTGAAATGAGCCAAGTGCTGCTATGATGGTCGCCGGGATCATCAGCCACTTCCAGAAATGCCCCTGCAGGTTAATTGCCGCCTTTTCAAAAGCTGTGCAGGTGCTTTTAGCAGCAGCTGCTTTATTAATCTTTTCCAGGTTAGGCCGTAAGAAATCATCCTTGTGCATGGCATTTACCAACAACCCGGAAAGGGTGCCCGCGACAACCCCCAGCAGTACAAGAATCAGCCCCACCTCAGGCATGCTGGCCAGCAGTAAAAAAGCCGCATCACCCATAGTGGAGGTTAACACCGCAACGATAGCAGCAAACCCGACCCTACCACTGACAAACTGGGTGGTGACTATGATGGCACCGCCGCATCCCGGCAGCGATCCTAACAATGCTGCAAAGAATACCTGGTAGTTTCTGGAGTGGTTATAAAGACGAACAAGAGTATTTTCTTTGCTCATCAATAACGACAGGTAATGATAAAGCGCTAATGTAAAGGCAACATAAGCGGATACCGCCCAAAAGCCATCTGCCAGGGTATTGACGGTAATTTCCCGCGTGGGCTCAGCAGCCAGCAGCGCAAGCAGCAGCACAGGCAGCAACGCACGTTTATATTCAAGAGAGAACTGCGATTGGCTCTGTTCAACCCAACGTTCGGCCGATTTGAAAAAGAAGGTGGCTACCATAACCGCCCCTTGTTGATGATAATGATTATCATTTAGATTATATGCAAATGATAATTAATCGCAACTACTATTTACGCTATCGCGGATCCTGTTTGTATTACCCACTGCGCAAAAGAAAAACGGCTCGGACTCTTGGTTTATTTATTTAGCACAGGATATATTATCGATTTGATAATTTATCTGTACCTACAAGGAGCAATCAATGAACCTCGAAAATTTTGAAAGAATGGATTCGGTTATGCTGATGAGTATTATTAATATGAAGCTGCGCGATGAGTTTCATGGCGATATTAACGAATTAGTGCAAACTTACTCGATGGATCTGCGTATTCTGCAGGAAAAACTCGCCACCGCCGGCTTTACCTTTATTCCGGAAATCGGACAGTTTCGCTAACAAGGAGTTAGCCAGCTAAGCCTTTCAGCAGCATAGCTAAACTACAGTTATCTTAGATATTTTCTTGACCTTGGATTAAGCTCCAAGGTTATACTGCTGATAACAAGCCGTTGAGCTCCCGGTTATCACTCCC
>JBFGZH010000039.1:0-14424 GCA_041586895.1 Psychromonas sp.
GCGGCAGCGAGGTGATATTAACCGCACTTAACAAAGTAAGCTAAGGAGTTGATTGTGCGAACCAAAATTAGATGGTTTCTAGCGCTGGTGGTTGTTGGTGCTGTGATAGATGTGTTAATTATTAGTGTGTTGATATAGATTTGGCCGCAATAGTGCGGCTTTTTTTTGCGCATATAGTTTTAATTGCGTTGATAGATTGTTATAATGGGTTTGTTGATTGGAGTGAGGCCCAAGTGACTAAAAGGTTTTGAAAGTGCTGCCCGTAATGGATTCGTCTATTAGTCTCACCGGGCGCTCTCTCAAAGCCTTTTTTGTTGCCCAAATTAGCCCCAAAGAGAATAACATTGCACGATTCTGCTCAACGTGCGGCCTCACAAATCAACTCGATATACATTTATACGTCTATGCTCACGCGCCCTCGGTTGGGTGTATATTTAAATAGTACAACGTTAGCTACAAACTAGACCTGAGTCTGAAATCTATTACAGGGTAGCTGGACACTTCAAAGAGTGGAATGATAGAAACCTAATTTAACTTTGATAAAGATTAGGATCTGATGTGCGGCAATGGCTCCATTAAGCATATAAGATATAAGACCTTACGCCTTAGCTGGTGTGGGGTTCTTATATCTAAAATACAACAATTCACCATTAAGCATAATAATAGTAATCGCCTATAAACAAGCAAAGAATAGTGCAAGGCAGCGAGGATTGGTGGTTTTCCACATATATGGTAAAATAGGTAAAGTCAAATAATATCAAGGGATTTACATGGCAAATCTAAACAACAATGAGATAGGGCAGGTCATTCGTGTGAATGCAGGCAAGGATATTACCTCGGCCACAATTACGCTAATCCTACTGCCGGAACGCGGCGAGAAGAAAGAGATTACAACAGGCATCACTGTTGGCTCAGTTGATTTTAATGCTGGTGGCGAAACCTATCTAGCCAATGAGTACATCGAGTATACTACGGTTGACGAAGACTTGGATTATACGGGGCGATGGAAGAAGAAGATTCAAATGAAGTTTTCGGCCTCCAATGTCGAGCAGACAGATTATGAAAAGTTTAGGGTGTTAGCATGAGAAATGAATTGATAATAGAAGCTGTTGAGAATGGGTTTATCGTTAAAGTTCACAGTGATAATGTGGTGCATAAAATTTTTGCGTTTGAGTCCCCTGATGCAATGGCGGGCATGGCTGCTGAGTGGGGCGTGGGCGTAACAGGTGGCCCATCTGCGGAGGTGGTTAATGAGCAATGATAGTGATGGGTTAACAGCTAAGCAGCGCGTATTTTGCGAAGAATATTTAGTTGACTTAAACGCAACAAAGGCGGCAGTCAGAGCAGGCTACAGCGCAAACACGGCGCATGTGATAGGGCATGAAAACCTTAGCAAACCTAAAATATCAGAGTACATAGCAAACGCCAAAGCAGAGCGATCCAGGAAGACTAAAATAGACGCTGAATACGTACTCAGGAGAAGCGTGGAGCTGTTAGATAGATGTATGGCCGAGGGTGACGGCTTTAGCCCTGGTGGTGCTGGAAAGGCGCTTGATTTAATAGGTAAGCATATCGACGTTCAAGCATACAGCGAGAAAAACGTTGTGGTCGAAATGTCGCACGAAGAATGGCTGAATTCTATAAAATGACAGTTATCGAGAAGCGTAAAAGGTTGATGGAAGATTTCGAGTTCTACGCTCGTAACTGTTTGCGCATACGTACGAAAGGTCATGGCTTGCAGCAATTCAAGCTAAACGAAGCGCAGAAATACATACATGAACGATTAGAGCAACAGATAAAAGAAACAGGCAAAGTCCGGGCTATACTGTTAAAAGGCAGGCAGCAAGGCGCTAGCACGTACGTTGAGGGGCGCTTTATATGGCGCACTACTCACAACCAGGGTGTAAGGGCGTTTATCTTGACGCATGATGGCGAGTCAACCAACGCACTGTTCGAGATGACCGAGCGCTACTACGATTCCTTACCTAAGTTTGTAAAGCCGACGACCGGCGCAGCTAATGCTAAAGAGCTGCACTTTGATCGGTTAGACTCAGGCTATAAGATAGGTACAGCAGGCAACAAGGCTGTAGGGCGTGGTCAGACTATCCAGTACTTTCACGGTTCAGAGGTTGCATTCTGGACCAACGCAAGTGAGCATACCAAGGGTATTATGCAGACTGTCCCGGATGCGGATGGCACTGAGGTTATTTGGGAGTCAACGGCTAACGGTGTTGGCAATTTCTTTCATGAGCAATGGAAGCTAGCAGAGAAAGGGCAGTCAGAATTTCAGGCTATCTTTGTTCCTTGGTTTTGGCAAAGTGAATACCGCAAAAAGTTACAGCAAGGTTTCTCGCTGTCACCCGAAGAAGCTCAATTAAAAGGCCATTACAACCTAGATGACGAGCAGATATTCTGGCGTAGAATGAAGATTGCAGAGTTAACTACTGATGGCGTCGATGGTACTAAAGCATTTAAGCAAGAGTACCCGATGAACGCGGCTGAGGCTTTTCAGGTGTCGGGCAGTGATGGCTTAATCAGTGCTGATTCTTGCCTCAAGGCGCGATCTAACGAGGTTAACGGCAATGGCCCGCTCGTTGTGGGTGTCGACCCGTCTCGCGGTGGCGATAGGTTCGCAATTGTACGCAGACAAGGCCGAAAGATGTACGGCATGGAGTCATACAAGGGTGATCAGTGTAATTCACTCGGTAAAAACGTAGCTATATGCAAAGCCATACTCGACAAAGTGGACCCAGCGGCAGGCAAGAAGCCTGATATGATGTTTGTCGATTTCGGTGCTGGCGCTGATATAGTGGATAGATTGCACGAGCTAGGCTATCGAGATAGGGTTAAATCGGTGCATTTTAGCTCTACTCCATTAGACCCGATTAAGTACAAGAACAAGCGTAATGAAATCTGGGGTGAAATGGCAGACTGGCTAACAGATGAGTCAATGCCTCCACAAATACCAGACGATGACGAAATGCAGGCTGATTTGTGCGCATCACCATTTGACCGCGATGCAAACGACAGGCGCGTGTTGTGGCCCAAGGATAAAATCAAACAGAAATACGGTTTCAGCCCGGACTACGGGGATGCAGCAGCACTAACATTCACTGAACCAGTTAACCCAGTAATAACATCAATAGAATTCGACTCGGAGTGGTAAGAAATGCCAGTTTACAGCAAAGAAGACAACCCGCACGGCAAAGCAAAAGGCTCGGCGGAATCGTTAGAAAGAATACATCAGACAGCAGTTGAGCGGTTTCAGCGCGTTGAGTCACGAGAGCGAGAGCAGAGATCACTGGCTGTGGAAGATATTAAGTTTGCACAGACAGAAGATGGTCAGTGGGACGAGAACGCGAAAACAAAGCGAGCTAACCGGCCACGGTTTACTATCAATCGTGTAGCTGGCGCTATTGATCAGCTTATTGGCGATCAACGCCAGAACCGCACAGATATTAAAATTAGACCTGTAACCGGCGGTGCATCCGAAGACGTAGCTAAGGTGATGACAGGCCTAATACGTAACATTGAGGGCGTTAGCAAGGCGGGTAACGCCTACGATTGTGCATTTGATGAAGTGGTCAATGGTGGCTATGGTGGCTGGCGTGTTATTACTGAGTACAATGATGATGATTCGTTTGAGCAAGACATTAAGATCAAGCAGATAACAACTGCCACGACCTCTCTTTGGTTCGATGATACGGCAGAGGAGTATGATAAACGTGATGCTATGTGGGCATTTCTGACTCGTGACGTTAGCCGGGAGGAACACAAAAAGAAATACCCTAACAGCGCGGCAAGCGATTGGTCACAGGAGCGATTCGATAGCTATGGCTGTGAGAGCTGGGTAAGTGGCGATAATATCCGTGTTGCTGAGTATTGGGTGAAAACTCCAATCATGCGAAACATTGCGCTACTATCTGATGGTCGAGTGATTGATAGCGACGAAGATGGCGATGTGCTGGACGAGCTAGCTTCTCAGGGCGTTACAGTAAAGAAAACAAGGCGGGTACGTACTCACAAGGTTGAGATGTATCTAATGGACGGTGCCGGTATACTGGAAGGGCCTAAGCAGTGGGCAGGCAAATACATTCCTTTGATTCCGATGTATGGACGTCAATCACATATTGAAGGCCGGTCATATACTCGCGGCATTGTTCGGTTTGCTAAAGACGCAGCAAGAATCTATAACTATGAAACATCTTCGATTATCGAGACAAGTGCGTTAACGCCTAAAGATCCGATTTGGTATACGCCAAAGCAAGCGCAAGGCCATGAGGCTAAATACTCAACGTTTACAACTAAGAATAGCCCGTTCATGCCTTATAATCCTGACCCAAGCGCACCAGGCGCACCAACACGCGGCGGCGCTCCTGCTGTGCAATCTGGTTCAATGGCTATATTGCAGCAAGCTA
Source organism: Psychromonas sp. (assembly GCA_041586895.1). Taxonomy (GTDB): domain Bacteria; phylum Pseudomonadota; class Gammaproteobacteria; order Enterobacterales; family Psychromonadaceae; genus Psychromonas. The sequence continues at coordinate 4,419 of JBFGZH010000039.1, forward strand.
GCATGGATTTATACCACGTAACAGGCATGCAGCCACCATCACTAGGCGCTAACCCAGAGCTTAAATCGGGCAAGGCTATTCAAGCACAGGAGCGACTTGGTGATAGAGGCTCGTTTATATTTACCGACAACTTGGTTAAGTCTCAAGAATACACGGCAGAGATTTTGCTTGATCTAATCCCTCGAATCTATGATACGGAACGACAAGTGCGCATTATGGGTTTAGATGGCGAGAGCGAAAACGTACTGATTAACCAAGAAGTTATCGACGAGCAAACGGGTGAGCCGGTTTTAGTTAATGATTTATCTGTTGGTAAATACGACGTAACCGCTGAATCAGGGCCAGCATTCGCAACACAGCGACAAGAGTCCGCTAAGCAGTTAATCGACCTGACAACAGGTTCACCACAGTTTGAGGCTCTGGCTATGGATTTAATTGCTAAAGACCTGCCGATACTAGAAAGCAAAGAACTTGTTAAACGCGTCCGTAAGATGATGATCGAGCAAGGCGTAGTAACTCCAACAGAAGATGAAATAAAAGAGTACGGATTAGACCAGCCACAGCAGCCAGATCCACAGCAAATGGCTATCACTGAGAACATACAGGTTCAAACTGAGAAGTTAATCAGTGATATTGAGTCTCAGGATGCTAAAGCAGAGCAGGGCTACATTAAGCTAATGCAAGAGAAAGATAAACAGCTAGATGAGTTTGCGCTCAAGTTGACAGAGTTAGAGCAGAAAATGAATGCGCAGTTAAGTTCCGAGGTGGCACAAAACAGGCAGCAACAGGCAGCACCTCAACAGGCACAGCAGTTAGCGCCGCAACTATTAACTCAAAGGGGGCTATAATGAATATATTCAAGCGACTATTTTTAGCGGTTAATCAATCAATATGCTTGCTAATTACAGGTCAAAATGACTTTACCTTGTCAGGCTACTCTTATGTGCGAGCTGTGCGTGATGGTAAGCCGTTCTGCATGGAGGCAGTAGATAGGCTTTTCTTTTGGGAGGATGAGCATTGCCGAAATGCTTTCGTCTGGGAGATGAGAGAAGCAAATAAACTGCTACGGAAATATAGCGCATTACTGCCGATTAGCAAGTAAAGCGCAAAAACATACGGATAGTTGTTTACTTTTCTGTCTGTATGTTATAATGCATCAAGGGCCTACCTTGTGCCTTAACAAGGGCTTAAATTAACCTTATAAAGGGTGTCACGTGACAACAGAAAACAACACAGCTGCACAGGCAGACCCGCTAGATGCATTTGTACAGGAAATCATTGATCAGGATTCCCAGCAAATGGAGCAGGAAAACCACCAAGTCGACTCAGCACCGGCAGAGGAAGAAACCGAGCATGATGACGCAGAGCTAGAGGTAAACGACGAGAGTCAACCCGAAGGTAAAGAGCATAAGTCGGACGGATTCCAAAAGCGTATTAATAAAGTAACGGCTGATAAGTATGAGGCCATTCGCCGAGCGGAAGAGTTACAGGCCAAGCTGGATGCATTGCAGAAAGCTAACGAAAAGCCTTTAGAAGCTCCAACACTTGAGGCGCATGATTATGATGAAGATGCTTTTAATCAAGCTAACGTTCAATATCAGGTGCAACAAGAGTTACAACGCCAAGCGGAAGCACAGAAAGCGGCTCAGGCTGAGATTAAAGCGCAACAGGCGCAACAAGCTTTTAACGAGCGAATTGCATCTTTAAATAAAGAAGATTTTGCAGATAAAGCAAACGCTATTCCACAGCTACCGCCAGGTATTGCTGATGCATTGATTGAAGCTGACAATGGACCAGAGATTATTTATTATCTTGGTAGCCATTTGGATAAGGCTGATTCAATCGCTAGCATGTCACCGGCTCAGGCTTTGATGGAAATCGGGCGCTTATCTACAAACCTAAATAAAAAACCAGAAATCAAAACTAGTGCAGCTCCTGAACCTATCGAGCCACTTAAAGCAGGCAGTGCCGTAACTGATGATATTGGATCAGATATGAGCATCGAAGCTTGGATGGCGAAGTACGGCTAAGGGCATAAGGATTATATAAAATGGCTAATAATTTCAAGAATACCTCGCTTGTAACACGAATGATGCTGAAAGAGTTCAGCAACGCGTTACAAATGGGTGCAAAAGTAGACCGTCAACTAGACGATAAATACCGCAAGGTTGGCGATACTATCAACGTTCGTCGTCCTATCATGTTCAAGGCAACTGATGGCGCAACCATTTCTTCTGCGTCTGATGTTGAAGAACGCACAGCAGCAGTGCAGCTAGACCAGCGCAAAAAGGTTAACTTTGAGATCACCTCTCAAGACTTAACTTTAAGTGTTGAGGACTTCAACGAGCGTTACATCATGCCAGCAGCGGCAGAGTTAGCGCAGCAGGTTGAGTCATCTATTGCTGATGTTTACAAGCAAATCGGTAACTTTGTTGGTACTCCTGGCACAGCACCTTCTACTTTCCTAGAAGTTGGCGCAGCTGCCAAAGTGCTAACCAAGCTAGGTGTCCCTATGGATATGCGCTGGTGCGCGTTCTATGATGAAGATGCATCACTTTCTCTGGCTGACGGCCTGAAAGGTGTGTTTCCTTCTAAGATCGCAACCAAAGCAATCGAGAACGCCGCTATCGGTCGTTACAGTAAGTTCGATTTGTTCGAGAATCAATCGCTTAAACTGCATACTGTTGGTGTTGCTACGGGTACTCCATTAGTTAATGGTGCAGCTCAAAACACTACATACGCAGCAAGCGGTGATGCATGGACTCAAACGTTAGTAACTGACGGCTGGACGAATGACACTACCGACATCCTAAAAGCTGGTGATGTAATTACGATTGCGGGCGTTAATTCTGTTAACCGTAAAACGTACCAAGACACCGGCGATTTGCAAACGTTCGTAGTCACAGCGGATGCGGATTCAGGCGCAACAACTGGACCGGCTTCACTTACTATTTCACCACCAATCATCACAAGCGGCCCATACCAAACAGTAACCGCTGCTCCTGCTGATGATGCAGCAATCACTGTTAAGACCGGTACAGGCGGTACAAGTCACAAGCAAAATCTTGCGTTCCACAAAAATGCAATCACACTTGCTATGGCTCCTCTTGACCTGCCGACAGATGGTGCAACTGCTAGCCGTGAAAGCTACGGTGGTATCTCCATCCGTGCCGTTCGTCAATACGACATCGTTAACGATAAAACTATTTACCGTTTCGATATTTTATACGGCGTTAAAGCTCAAAACCCTGATTTTGCGGTTCGTACAACCTCTTAATCTAGTTTAATATGGCGGCATCATTGATTGGTGCCGCCCTTTTTTTAGGTGGTTAAATGAAAGACTTTAAGCGATGGGTTTACCACGCAACAAAAGAGCCAAAGATTATACTTGATAGCGAGTTTGAAGCTTGCGAGGCTCAAGGTTGGGCTGATAGTCCGGCTAAGTTTATCAAGACTACAGACTTCGGGGTTGACCCTGATAATTCAATAATGGTGCAACAACTAGGTGAAGCAATCGAGGGTGTGAAAGACGCAGCTAACGGTGCTATTAATCTCGATAAAATGAATAAGAAGCAGCTGGAAGAGTATGCGTTAAAACATTTCGAGGTTGATTTAGATCGCCGCAAAACACTAAAACAGCTACGGCTAGAAGTATCTGAAATGGTAGGTATCTAATGACAACAGCACTCCAAATAGTAAACGGTGCAGCAGAGAAGCTTGGCGTTAAAACAGCAGAGATCCCGCTGGAAGCTGATGATTTTCAGATATTCTTTGATGATATGAACGATCTACTATTAGAGTGGGCTGATATTGGTATTACACCTGAGTTTGTCGAAGTGTTTAATGAAACTGACAAGTTAAATATCGACAGTAACGCTAGGGCCGCCATTAAAGCAAACCTAGCAATCAGGTCTGCGCCATCGTTTCAAAAGGTAGTTCCTCCCGCCCTTGCAATTGCGGCAGAGGATACTTACAGTCGGCTGCTCGCATCAAAACAATTTATTGATGTTGAGTTTCCTGACTCGCTTCCAATTGGCACAGGTAACGAATGCCCAGAGGCTACTTATTTAGATGATAGATTCTTCCCTAGTCAAGACAAAGAGAATTTCTAATGCCTAGAATCAACTTACCTATTCCGCTAGGTTTTTACACGCACCAAAGCAGGCCTCTGTCATCTCAGCGATGCATTAACTGGATACCAACCGTTTCAGAGGGCGGGTCACTTAATGCAGCTTCTCTGATTCAAAGGCCGGGCATAGTAGAATTTGCAAATGTCGGCTCAGGTGTATGCAGGGGCGCGCATGTAATGGCTGGCGTTCCTTATTTTGTGTACGGCACAAGCTTAGTGTCTGTTGATTCAGCCGGAGTTGTCACAACACACGGAACAATAGAAGGCACTAACAGAGTGCAATTTGCTGATAACGGGTTGTTACTGGTAATTGTCGTTCCCGGTGGCAAGGGGTACGTGTGGAACACCTCGACATTGGTAGAGATAACCGATGCAGACTATCAAGTTTCTGATTCAGTCGCATTTTATCGCGGCTTTTTTGTTTTCACGGCTTCAGATGGCAAACAGTTATTCACGTCAAATCTTAATCAGCCGACTCTATTTAATGCCCTGGATTTTGGCAGCGCAGAGGGCGACCCGGATAGAATCGTAACACAGATACTGGACCATGATGAGCTATCAGTCTTTGGCGAGCGAACAATAGAAGTATTTCGTGTTGTCGGTGGTGCGGGATTCCCATTGCAGATAATATCAGGTGCGTATACTGAGAAAGGCGCGCATTCCAAATATGGTGTAGTGAAATTCGATAACTCGTTTGTTTATATCGGTGGTGGTATTAACGAAAATACGGCTATCTGGCGGCAAACGTCATCAGCACAAGCTGCTAAAATATCGACTGATGCGATAGACACAGAAATACAGAAGTTTACCAAGGAAGAAATAGCCGAAGCCTTTGCAATGACATACTCAAGCAAAGGTCAAGTGTTAGCGCTATTTTCTTTTAAATCTGACGTCATTGATGATAAGACGTTTGTTTACAACGCCACAGCATCGGCGCTATCTGGCTCATCCGTATGGTTCGAACTACAAAGTGGGTTAACTAATTCAGATTGGCGAGCAAATGCGATAGTTAAAGCGCATGGCAAGATATTAGTAGGCGATGGCATTACAGGTAAAATCGGCTACATTGACGGCGCAACCTATGAAGAGTACGGCAAGCCAATATTTAGACAAGCAGCCACAGCACCATTCCACCAAGAGAACACAACCATATTCAGTGGCGAGTTAGAAGCTGTTTTTGAATCTGGTGTAGGCTTAACTTCGGGCCAAGGTTCAGATCCAATTGTTCGCATGGACTTCTCAGACGATGGCGGCAGGACTTGGAGTAGTGAGTTTAGCCGATCAATAGGTAAGATAGGCGCTTATGAGCAAAGGGCTTTATGGCGCAGGCAGGGCAGGTTCCCGGTATCAAGGACTGTTAGATTTACAGTAACAGATCCAATTAAAGCGCACTTACTAAAGATAACTGCCACCCCTGAAATAGGTCTAGAATAATGGTTGATAAGGTAATTGTACCGCGCAGGATTGAGGACTGGTTTAAACCTAATGGTGAGTTCACGTTAAGAGCACACAGGTTCTTTGAAGATCTGACTAACTCAACAAACGATAGTGCAGTCATCATTGATGATGAAACCGGCATAGGCTCTCTAAACGCTCAACTATTACGCCTACAGGCTCAGGTTGGCAGCGGTATACCTGTTACAATAGACACAACAGGCTTCACCATAGACAACACAAAACAAACAATAGACCAGAGCGAGGTTTAAATGGCTCAGCAAAATTTAACAATCGGAAGCGCTGATGGCGGGACTGGCGATACTTATTTTGATGCATTCACAAAGGTGGAGGCGAACTTTACCGACCTTTATAACATCACATCAGACATCAACCCGACTAACCAGGTAGTGGTAAATGACAGCAGCGATCTCCCAGCACCATCTGGCGGAGTGATTACACTGGCCGCAGACACTGATTACCAAATTGGCTCGGCTGTCAATATTGGAACAGATAGGATTGTAATACCTCCTAATTCATCCATTACCGGCTCTGGTAGGCTGTCAGCATCCCTCACGTACACAGGGACAAGTGACATGTTTTCTGTCACAAACGGAAAGGCGAGGATAACAAATGTGACACTATCCTGCACAACAGGCCGAATGCTTAACTTTCAAGACAACGGCGATAACCTTTTTGTCATGGATGATGTAACTGTGACATGCGACAGAATAGCGCTAATGAACAGCACTGGCGGCAGCGGCTCCGTAGTTCGTGTCTCTAACGTAACAATGACAGCGGCGACAGATGGCGCCACGTTCCAAGGCGGGTTTAATCGCGTGACATGGCTAGTTGCGGGGATGAATCAAACAGCAGGCACTACGTTTGCACTGGGCACTGCCACATTCCAGTCATTTGTTACCGACCTTGTTGGGGCTGCATTGAGCGCAGGAGCTACATACCTAAGCGGAGCAGCAGCCTCGGCAAACATACTATCAGGCGGCGTTGGTGTGATACGCACAACCCGCAACGACGGTACAGGCACAATGCTCAGTGGTATTACTGCTGATGATGATCGATGGGACTTTTACCATAACGACAGAATCAGAGATACCCGCTCTGATGGCTTATTGTCAATGCAGGGCAACGCAACAAACACAGTGATAACGACCCAGAGCGTTTACGTTAAAGTGGCAGGTACATGGGTAGTTCAGCCAGGCTCTAAATTTACAGGCACAACTGGCGGTCGACTTACTTACATAGGGCTTAAAGATGTGAGGCATCCGGTTGATGTGTCGCTCTCTATTCAACCTGTTGCTGGTACAAATAAGGATTTAAGTGCTCGCCTTGCTAAAAACGGCACAACAATAGCCGACTCAACACGCTCTGTTAGGGTGGATACGGGTTCACCTCTCAATGTGACGGTGCCGTGGCAGCTAACACTGTCAACAAATGATTATATAGAGGTGTTTGTCGCCAACGATACAGGCACAACAGATTTGCTAATAACATCGGCAACGCTGAGGATTAATTAATGGCTAAAGACTCTGTTATAGTGAATGGCGTGTTTACAACTGCGCCTGATACACTAGAAATAATATACACGGCCTCAGATGATGTGCTAATAAAAGCAATGACGGCTAGCAATACAACAGGCACGAATGCGGCATATACTATGCACATTGTTAACGATGCTGGCGATATAACAAAGCCAGAGATACCATACAAGATAGTTACCCGGTTAAATACAGATACAGGAGCAGAGGTTGTCAACCATGTTATACCGGCAGGCGGGACGTTGCGGGTATCCACAACGGCAGCAAACTCTATAGCATTTCGTGTCACCGGCAGGGTTTTAACCTAGTTTATATGGTAAAATATAGATAAAAAGAGGCAGGAAAAATGGCACGAGAGCGAGATAAGGGCAGAAAGCCTAGCAAACAAAAAAAGACCAGAGAGCGCCGAGAGGCTGGAAGAAAAAAAAGAGAGTCAGCCGGTCGAAGCGACAAAGGAAGAGGGCGTGATAAGGATAAATCCCCAAGCAGGCTGGCTGGCGTCGGCAGTGGTGTGAGCATTGATCCGGCGGGCGGCAGCATCGGCAGTGGTGTCGATATTGGCACATCTGGCGGTGGCATCGGCAGCGGAGTGAGTTTTGGCGACGCTAGCAAACTAGGCGGGCTTGATAAGGATCGAGATAGATTTAGCAGTTCAGGCGACGCAAGCAGGCTCACATCTAGCAAGGCAAGCAAAGAAAAGCTAGGATTAGCTCAGAAAATACTATCCACGGCGGGTGGTATTGCCGGTGGTATTGCCGGTGCAGGTGGTGGGCCAATTGCTGCAATAGGTGGTAAAAAGTTAGGTCAGTGGGCTGGTGGTAAACTAGGTCAGGCGATTGACACAGGCCAATTTGGAACAGGCGAGAATACTCAGAGAGCAGATGTGATGGCTAGAGGTGACAATAATAGATTAGGCGCAACAGGGGCAGGTGATAGATTTATGAAGCCACGACCAACTCCAGTGGCATTGCAAGGTGTCGGGCAGCAAACAGCAGGCGCAGGTGGCGCTATTGGTGCAGCAGTTGACGCAGAAACAGCAGGTCAACAAGCAGCCATGGAAGAGCAGCGGCGAATGCTAGCAGGCACAATGGGGCAGTTAAACCCATACATTGAAACAGGCGAGCAGGCATTGCAGCAACAGCGAGCGCTAACAGGCTTAAGTGGTGCAGAGGCTCAGCAGCAAGCATTTAACCAGTTCGCACAGTCACCGGGGCAGAAGTTCCTGCAGGATAGGGCGCAGCGTAACCTATTGCGCAGCTCAGCAGCTATCGGTGGGTTAGGTGGTGGCAATGTAAGAGAGGCACTTGTGCAGCAGGGTATAGGCTTTGCACAGCAAGACTTAGACCGCACCTATGGTCGGCTAGCTGGACTGTCAGGGCAGGGACTTGGTGCTGTCGGCGCTGGCGGTCAGTTCGGTATGGGCGCAGCGTCTAATATTGCCAACCTGCAAACAGCAGGCGGCGCATCCAGGGCGTCGGGTATCTTAGGTCAGCAGCAATTACAAGCGGCACAAAGCGCGGCTAAGCAGCAGGCTGACATTAAAAAACAAGAGAATATAGCTAACATTCTTGGTTTATATTCAGAGCCTATTTCAGAAATCGCGAGCGATGTTTGGGAAGGTATTTCAGCGGATTGGGGATGGTAAACAATGGCTATTAATATAGACCCACGGACATTAGTACCCGGCTTTTACGCGGATTTAACGCCTGATTATGCAGGCTCGTTTATTCGCGGACAAGAGCAGGCTAATGTGTTAAAAGCTCAAAAGCAGCAACTACAAGAGACAGAGCGCACCGAACAGGCAAGAAAGCTCACAGGTGAAATACTCGGAGGCCAGCTGCCGGAAGGTATGACTCAACAGCAAGCGCTAGGTGAACTATTCAAGCAAAGCCCTGATATGGCTGTTAAGGTTCAAAAGCAGTTAGGTGTAAACAATCAGACCGAGGCGGAGGAATTTTCGAAATTCTCTTTTACTCTGCAGAACACGCCGGTGGAATCAAGGGATCAACTTATAGCGCAAAAAATCCAAGAGAATCAATCGCTTGGTAAGAACACTGCTAGCTATGAGCAACTGCTAGGATTGGATGCCACATCTCAAGACCGTATCGCACAGACAGCGCAACTAGCAACGCTAAGCACAAAAGAGCGGTTAGAGGTTATGACGCCTAGTAAAGATGACAGGCCTGCATCAGAAAAAGAGTTTGAGACATACCAGTCACTACTAAAAACAGACCCAGAGGCAGCAGAGATTTACGGGCGTAAAGCTGGATTTGTTAAAGATACTCCGCAAGTTACTGTCCCACCTCAATTGCTTGATGGATTGTCAGATGAACTAGCAAGTAAAGCCAGTGCGGCGTATACGGCGGCAGGTGGCGGTAAGGATGGCATGGTCGCATTCCAAAAAACTGTGGATTCTGGCACAGAGCAAGAGCGTAGAATTGCGTCACCAAAAATCATTACGGAAAGCTTCCCTAAAGCGTCCGAGGCAGAGTTGGTGCAATTGCAGGCGGCTATGGACTCAGCAAAAACAACAGAGGCAGGGCTTAAGGCTGCTGGTAAGGTAAGGGAAGAGCAGCGCAGGGCTAAAAAAGCCAAGTCGTTTCAGTCTAGAGCTATAGAGTTAATGACTGGCATCCTGCAAAACGATGAGCTGGACGATGTTCTAGGCTCTGTTGAGGGTGCTATCGACTTTAGGTTGCAAGACTCAGAGGCCGAGCTAATAGCAGACATAGAAGAGGCAGCCAACATATTGACCTCTGACAACCTGGATTTAATGTCTGGCGTGTTAAGTGAGACTGATATTAAGATTCTACAAAATCTAGCTGGTGGCGGCTTGTCTAGAAAGAGAAGCCCTGAGCGATTTAAAAAGGATGTAGAGAAGATTCTA
>JBFGZH010000040.1:0-14157 GCA_041586895.1 Psychromonas sp.
CCCTTCAGCCAGTTAATAAATCCACTGGCGGCGCGGTTCTGAATATCTGCTTCTATCTCCAGCGTATCCACCAGAGGAAACATAATCCCTTCGACAATACGCGCCTGCAGCGCGATATTAAAAAATTCCCTTTCGATGGGCCGGTAATGGACGACCACCACACTCTCAGCCAGCGCTTCCAGGACCATCTCTAAAATGCGGATAAGATCCGGCGCGTCGACGATATCACTATGGGTAATACCATGAATGACCACCGACTCCTTTCCCAGTGGCCGACTCGGATTGACTATCCAGTGCCTGGCATGGCTCAGGTAGATACGCTGCAGATCAAAAGGCACCAGCCCGATACTGATAATATCGTCTTTTTTGGCATCCAGACCGGTGGTTTCAAAATCCAGGGCGACAAATCTAATAGCGGATATCGGCGTATCGGGATCGGCGACTCCCAGTTTATAAAAATTTTGCAGTAGCGCATTTTTCGACTGACTGGCTTTTTCCTGATAAAAGGCCGGCCAGTCGAGATTGCTGCCAAGCTTAAACAGTTTTTGCAAACTCATCGCGGTTAACCAAATTTATTGTTGGCCTGATAACGGAATCTAAGGAATTTCTGTCCGTTACTCAGGATCTGAAAGGCATCTTTTAAATTACGCCGCTCAAAATCGGAGATATTGTCCGGTTCAATATTATTATCCGGGTCAATACCATTTTCGACATCAATCGCCTGATGGCGAATGCGTACCATGGAGATAAACTCCATCGCATCACGCAAATCCTGTGCCCGCCCCCGCGGCAGTATGCCCGCTTCGGCAATGTCGTCCAGGCGCTCAAAGGAGTTCTGCGAGCGCGAGCCGACGGCCAATGCATGGACACGAATAAGATCCGCAAGCGGTGCGGTACCGCGCCTTTTCAGGTTAATGGAGTTCTTATGCTGGCCATCCTTTTCCATTACAAAGCTCTGGAAAAAGCCCAGCGGCGGTGTTCGGTTAAGCGCATTGCGCGCCAGACAGGCAAGAAAACGGTTGTTTTTACGTGCTCTGCGCACGATAAAGCTGTTTAGCTGTTCAGCCCATTTCAGGCGGCCGTAAACACCATCGAGATCGAAGAAAATAGAGCTGTTGAGCAGCGCCTTCGGATTCGGATTATCTATCCAGTCGGCAAAACACTCCTCCCACTGGCGACGGGTCATCCGCCAGGCCGGATTGGTCGCCATAATTTCGCCGCTACAATAGGCGTAGCCGCACTTATCCAGCGCATCACAGACAAATTCAGCCAGATCGGCAAAATATTGCCCGTGTTTCTGCTCATCATAACTACTGTCGAGAATAATCGCATTATCCTGATCGGTGACCAGCAGCTGCTCATCCCTGGCCATTGAACCCAGCGCCAGAAAGCAGTAAGGGATAGGGGCTTCGCCAAGCTCCTCTTCAGCAAGCTCGATAATGCGCTGCTTAAAGCTACGGCCAATCACTGACATAGCACTGCCGACCATATGCGAGTTAGCATCTTCATTTACTAAACGCACAAAACTGTCGCGCACCTTCTCGGAAAGGATCTGCAGCTCTTCGACGCTATTCTGCACGAAAATACTGTTTACCAGCAGCAGTGAGCTTTGCGACTCATAACGAACAATATCCGCTGACTCTAATACCCCGATTGGCCGGCGTTTTTTAACAATCGGCAGATGGTGGACATTGCTGCGCAGCATGGTCATCATCGCCTCGTAGACATAGGCATTGTGATCCAGGGAGATCACCTCGACCGTCATCACACTGGCCACCTCATCGAGTGGCGAGAGACTCTCCGCAAGCACGCGAATACAAAGATCCCGATCGGTAATAATGCCGACAATCGGATTACTGTCTTCATCCTGGTCGTCGACTTCCGGATCGAGAATCAGCAGAGAAGAGACGCCCTCTTCCGCCATTCTCTGCGCGGCAGCCTGAATCGTCGCTGTTTTTTCGATACTGACCGGCTCTCTGCTGAGTAGTGTCGTGACCTTGGAGGTGGTCAGATCATTGGTCTCTTGATTGCTGGAAATGGTCTGCCGTAGACGAGCATGGTCCTCTACCTCAACAAAATCTGCAAAGCTATCATGCTCATCGTAGAGCTGCTGAAAAACAGCCTGAGGAATGCAGTAAAGGAGCGTATCTTCAATCGCCTTGGCCGGAAAGCGCACCTTATTATTGATCATTAAGGCCATCTGGCCAAACAAGCAGCCTTCATCCAGACGATTATACAATTCGCCGTTGCGACGATGAATTTCCACCACACCGCTGCGAATAACATAGAGATCATGAATGTAATCGCCAAAGTGAAAGATCGGGGTACCCTCTCGAAAATAGGAAATCTCTACCTGCTTGGTGACGTACTCAAGTACCTCTTCCGGCAACTCCTTAAAGGGAGAATATTGATAAAGAAAGTTCTGTATTTCCTGCAGTTCTACATCCATACGCTAAGCCAGTTGTTGAATCTATGTGTTTATATTACCTGAATTTTACAGATGAGTATTGTTCTTTCATACGCAGCCATTGTAGCGCTAATATCGGCAGCTTAAACGATGAGCAACTTGAACGAAAACAGTAGCAGGAGATATTAATTGTAACAAATCATGCAACAACCCCACGACAGAAAAACAAGCAGCAAAAAGCCTGCAACAGGTTACGCTATTGCAGGCTTCTTACTCTTTCACTATCACGCAGAAAATAACTTCCTGCAACGATAGGCGACTGCCAATCGTCAGATGGATCTGCTAATTGCTCACTAGGATGCAACCGTCATGCAGGCATTACCACCTGCAGTCTTTGTATCGGCATCCTGGGTATCCAGCTCAGCGATCAACTCCTGCAATGTGCCATCACGTTGCAACTGATCAGCACGATCTTCCTGCAAACTTTTTTCAATATCCGCGCTCACCACTTGCGCAAAAACGTTAACGCTTTCAAATACCTCTGGCTGTGCAGTGTCACCCTGAGCAATCAGGCTGACATTACCGCCTGCAGCCGTTGTATCGGCACAGAAATGGCGTTCTATAACAAAACGTTCAGGAGCATCCAGCTCGGTGATCAACGGCAGCAATGCGCCTTTGCGTTGCGCTAGGGCGACCCGGTATTCCCGTAAAGTTGTTTCCGTAGCCGAGCTGGTCACTGCCATAAACCCGTCGACGCTTTCCAGCGCTTCTGGCTGTAGCAGACCATCCAGAGCAATCACAGGAACACCTTCTGAGATAGCGGCAGCGAAGCGCTGTACTGCACCGGGAGTAACGATAATCACCGAATTTCCCTGCGACAGGGCGATTCCAGCCTGTTTAAAGGCACATTCCAGATCCGGCCCCAGACAGAGCACAATGCCTCGAGGATGATAGGAAAGGCGATTGAGCTCGCCAGTCGGCCCAGGCATCTCTTTCGGAGTCGCAGCCAAAGTTGCCGGTACAATACCAAAGAGCGCCTGCAGACGTTTAGAGCGCTCATTAAGCGGACACCAGTCTTTACCATCCAAGTTATCGATCGCCCCCTGCAATTGCGAGGCACTAACAACGGCCGTTTCAGAAACTTCAACCTGAGCACTTGTTGCTGGTTTCATAAAGCGACGCACATAGTGTGGTCCTCCTGCTTTCGGGCCTGTACCAGAGAGGCCTTCACCACCAAATGGTTGCGAACCGACGACTGCACCAATCTGGTTACGATTGACATAGATATTACCTACTTTCACCCGTTTGACGATCCGTTCTATCTGTGTGTCCATTCGAGTATGCAATCCGAAGGTCAGACCGAAGCCTTTATCGTTAATCTGATCGATCACCTGCTCAATCTCATTTGCCTTGAAGGTCGCGACATGCAGAATAGGACCGAAAATCTCCTCTTCCAGCTCCTGAATACCTGTAAGTTTGATCACGGTGGGCGAAACAAAGAAACCTTTTTCCGGAGCCGGTAATTTTTTCATCACCCGTCCCAGTTTTTCAAATCTCTGGCAATGTGCTTCAATTTTCTGCTTGGCGTCGAGGTCGATAACCGGGCCGATATCAGTGGATAGTAACCAAGGGTCGCCTATACTCAATTCATCCATCGCACCGTATAACATCTCCAGCAGATGCTCTGCGATATCTTCCTGAACATAGAGCATACGCAGCGCTGAACAGCGCTGTCCGGCACTCTGAAAAGCAGAAGCAAGCACGTCACGTACAACCTGTTCCGGCAAAGCGGTTGAATCCACAATCATGGCATTCAATCCCCCCGTCTCGGCAACCAGCGGAGCATCGGGCGCTAAAGACTTGGCCATCACCTTATTAATATGCTGCGCAGTAGCAGTCGAGCCGGTGAAACAAACGCCAGCGATGCGCGGATCACTGGTCAAAGCCGCACCCACTGTATTTCCAGCTCCAGGTAGCAATTGGATAACACCTTTGGGAATACCGGCCTGATGCATCAACTCGACAGCTCGTGTTGAAATCAGTGCGGTCTGAGCGGCTGGTTTGGCAATAACAGTATTACCCGCCGCCAGCGCTGCCAGCACCTGTCCGGCAAAAATAGCGAGAGGAAAGTTCCAGGGAGAGATACAGGCGATGACCCCTCGCCCCGTACCAAATTCCCTATTGTATTGCGCTTCGTTCGGATAGTAACGGGCAAAGTCAACTGCCTCGCGAATCTCGGCGACCACATCCATTATGTTCTTACCCGCTTCCCGGGTTGCCAGCGCAAACAGCTCATAGGCATGCTTTTCAAAGAGATTCGCTACGCGGCGTATACAAGCGTTGCGCTCTTCTATCGGCACAGCAGACCAAATTTTAAAGGCCGATTGTGCAGCCTTGATAGCCGTATTAATATCTTTATCTGATGCTTGGATTACATGTCCGACCAGATCACCGGGTTGCGCTGGATTGCGCACTTCCTGAGCATCTTTACTGTCCACTCTACCGGCCAGAACTGGCCCACCTTGCCATTGAGAGGCCTTGAATTTGCTGCGCCCCGCTTCAATCATATTGATTTCTTCAGGATCGGTAATATCCCAACCTTGAGAATTGCGACGTGCCGCACCGTAAATAGCAGGCGGACAAGTGATAGCCCTATTGGTCAGCGCATTTTTCATGACCTCTGCAACGGAAAACGGATCACGGGCAATCTCTTCAGGTTTAATGCTGATATCAACAATCTGGTTCACAAATGAGCTGTTCGCACCGTTCTCAAGAAGACGCCTGACCAGATAAGCCAATAAATCCTGATGCTGCCCTACCGGAGCGTAGATTCGACAGCATGCCTGCTTGTTACTGACAATGGCGTCGAACAACGATTCTCCCATGCCGTGCAAGCGCTGAAACTCAAAGCTATCGCGATCTTTAGATAATTTCAGCACAGCTGCAACCGAGTGCGCATTGTGAGATGCGAACTGTGGATAAAAACGGTCGGTCATACTCAATAGCTGCTTGGCGCAAGCTATGTAGGCCACATCGCTGTTAACCTTGCGGGTAAACACCGGGAAGCCCTCCAGTCCCATCACTTGAGCACGTTTGATTTCCGCATCCCAGTAGGCTCCTTTTACCAGTCTTACCATCATCCGGCGATCCAGCTTTTGCGACAACGCATACAGCCAGTCAATAACGTGGGAGGCGCGCTGCCCAAAAGTCTGCACAACAACACCGAATCCATCCCATCCAGCCAGAGAGGGATCGGAATATACTGCTTCAATAACATCCAGAGAAAGATCCAGACGGTCGGCCTCTTCAGCATCAATGGTAAAGCCCATTTTGGCTGCCTTGGATTTCTGCGCCAACTCCAACACCCGGGGCACCAGCTCATCCATAACCCGCTCTTTTTGGCCGAATTCGTAACGCGCATAAAGTGCAGATAATTTAACTGAAATCCCCGGGTTTTTACGGATCTCATCGGATTTGGCGAAGGGTCGTAAACTCTCGATTGCGCTCAAATAGGCGCGATGATAGCGCAATGCATCAGTATCAGTTCGAGCGGCTTCACCAAGCATATCGTAAGAATAGGTATAGCCATGCGCCTCATACTTTTTACTGTTTTTAATCGCTTCCGGAAGGTTACGTCCCAATACAAACTGACGCCCCATCTCCTTCATTGCCTGACCGAAGGCAGCTCGCACCACCGGCACCCCAAGCCGCTTGACCATTGCCCGCAGAGTACCAGAGAGCCCTTTTTTCTTAACCGGTTTGATAACTTTGCCAGTAGTAAACAAACCAAGACTGGCAGCATTAACCAGAGAAAATTTGGACTCACCTATGTGCTCCCCCCAGCCTGCATATGAGATTTTATCTTCAATCAGGGCATCAATGGTATGTTTGTCCGGCACTCTGAGCAGTGCTTCGGCCAGGCACATAAGCGCAACGCCTTCCTGGTTGGTCAGCCCGTATTCAGAAAGAAACTTCTCCATTAGTGTCGGTGCGGATCCTGTGCGCACAGTGCGTACCAATTCTGCCGCACGAGCAGAGATATCCTGTCGTTCGTCGGGAGAAAGCTGGGCATTCTCTATCAATGTATTGATGACCTCTGTCTCATCAGCCAAGTAATTAGCACGGATTTTTTCACGACATGCAGTCATTGACTGTATTTTATTAGTACCCATTAGCTTATCTCCTTTACCTTTATTATTGTGTTATTTATGTAATTAAAACGTCATGCAGTAGCTTCTTTGAACTGAATTTTGATAGCCCCTGACGGAACTTCACTCAATAGGCTGACAGTGACAATTGCAGCCGCGGATAAAATAAACCCAGGAACCAGTTCATAGATCTCGAACACTGAACCATAGTGACTAAGCTCTTGCCAGAACACGACGGTCAGCGCTCCGACAATGATCCCGGCCAAAGCGCCATTCTTATTCATGCGTTTCCAGTACAGCGACAGGATCACCGCAGGACCAAAGGCTGCGCCGAAACCGGCCCAGGCGTAGGAAACCAGCCCCAGTACACTGCTCTCCGGATTAAGTGCTAACAGCCAGGCAATCACAGCGATAATCATTACCGCTGCACGTCCAACCCAGACTAGCTCTTGCTGGCTGGCATTAGGGCGAATCAATGCTTTATAAAAATCATCAGCCAATGCCGAAGAGCTGACCAGCAGTTGAGAGTCTGCAGTAGACATAACAGCCGCCAGAATCGCTGCCAACAAGATGCCTGCGACTACAGGATGGAAGATGGCATTCACCATATGAACAAAGATCATCTCACCGTCAATTAACTGCCCATTAATAAACCCTAGCCCCAGAAAACCGACCATACAGGCACCGAGCAGACCCAGTGCGGTCCAGATAACAGCGATGCGGCGGGCAGTCGGGATATCATCTTCAGAACGGATTGCAGCAAAACGCGCTAGAATATGCGGTTGACCGAAATACCCCAATCCCCAAGCCAGCAGGCTGATAATTGCCACGACGGTAAGCGGCTGACCGGTTCCAGCATCAGTGAACAGCTCCAGCATATTCGGATTTTCCTGCAGAACGGGAACGATGCCACCCATTTGGTTATAAGCCACGATTGGCACAATCAATAGTGCTGCCGCCATCATCAGTCCTTGCACTAAATCGGTCCAGGAGACTGCCAGGAAGCCACCGAAGAAAGTATATGAAATCACCGCTAGGGTGCCGATAGTGACAGCAATCTTATAGTCAAAAGAAAATACGGTTTCAAACAACTTACCGCCCGCCACTAGTCCAGCTGAAGTGTAAAACAGGAAGAATGTCAGAATCAGCACGGCTGAGAATACGCGTAGCAGATTCCCGTTATCATGGAAGCGTTGGGAGAAAAATTCGGGTAAAGTTAGAGCATCCTTGGCCTGAAAGCTATAAGTGCGCATACGGCGTGCCACTATCAGCCAGTTGAGCCAGGTGCCGACCAGCAGGCCAACGCCAATCCAAACGGCAGACAAACCACTCGCGAAGATGGCGCCGGGTAGCCCGAGCAGCAGCCAACCGCTCATATCAGAAGCTCCCGCCGACAGTGCCGAGGTCCAAGGGCCTAATGAGCGTCCGCCCAGAAGATAATCCGACAGATTCATTGTACGGCGGTAAGCGACTATGCCTAACGCCAGCATACCTACAATATAGATTATGAATGTAATACCAATTGTTGAGTTTTCCATCATAGCTTTGTCCTTAGTTATGTGCAGTGCCCTGCTTTCTAACGCAGACCCAATCACGATCGCTGCAATATGCAATTTGACCTGGCTTGCAAAAATTATAAAGAAAATAAAAAATTAACGTACACACCCCTCGTTTTAAGAAAATATTCAGAGGTTACAGAAAAGGTAAAGGCAGAAATCGTACCAAGTATTAAAGAGGTTGCTCAAAAATTCGGGAACGTTATCAAACAGGTGAAGAAAATGGCTGTTACTGTCGTTTTACATAAGTCTTTTCAGTTGCTCAAGAGACAGGAAAAACCCTAGTGATAGCGCTACTTGTAGACATATTCTTCCCTGACAGGCAATCGGGCAAAGCAACAATACTAAGGGGAACAAAAGAAAAATGGACGACTTTAATTAGTGGAGGAATTTGCCGGCTTGACTAACAGTGGATATGACATCCTGCTATCTCTTTCAGATCCATCACAATTATCTGTGTGTCATCATAGTGCAGCCCTGCCCTAAATAGATCCTTATTGTGATTATTATTTCACTGTTTTATGATTAAAAACAAAATACATTGAAGCAGCAAATACCACAAAACCACTTTTAAAACATGGCTATACAAACAACCACAGCGACTGCCACAGTTACCTAAACAGCAATAACAACGCGCTTTCATTGATCTTTTACTGATATCACCAAGATTCATGGCAAAGCTAAAAATGAGGCAGGTAAAGGAAAGTGTTAAAAATTGCGCATGGCGCGATAGAACTCATTTCACGCCATTTTTAGCTGCTGAATTTTTTAAATCACTTTTTGCTGCAAGCAGATGATTTTGTCATTACACAAGACTTCTAAGTCGTTTGTCTGCTCTATTAAATGACACACCTCTTGAAAATGATAAGCACGGCTGTCATATAAAACAACGGCAGTCTGATCGCCAGATAAAAGCTGATGCTGTTCACCATAAGCAGTATAACGACCAGCCCCGATCGCAATCAGAATGGTCTCGGGATAATTAGCCTGCGCCAGCAGGCTGTTAATATTGTGCAATAACGCCTTATCCTGCTGCGCTTGAATTTGCTTTAACAACCACTGCAGCAGCGCTTCATAAAAATAACTG
Source organism: Psychromonas sp. (assembly GCA_041586895.1). Taxonomy (GTDB): domain Bacteria; phylum Pseudomonadota; class Gammaproteobacteria; order Enterobacterales; family Psychromonadaceae; genus Psychromonas. The sequence goes on from JBFGZH010000040.1 coordinate 9,199, forward strand.
TACTCTGTCAGCGCAACATCAGCGGCGCATAATTGCCACTCGCCATTGCGCTGATGAAAGCCACATAAACGAAAATGATCTAGCTCGCAACCTGAAGTAAAACTGGCAATTTTAATTTCATGGCCGGCAAGCCCTTTAGAGGCCGCTCCCCAGTTCTTCTTTTGCGCCAGCTTAACAACTGACGCATTGCGATAAGTGGCATCATTGACCACAGTTAGCGCAAGCGGTTTTAATTGCCTTAACTGCCCCTGCGGGTCATAACAGGCCGAGAGTTTCAGCGCCAGCTCCGGCTCCATCTGCACTTTAGCATGAGGCTCCTCGGGCAAGCGTAATTCACTCATGGAATAAGGTATTGTGGCCAAATATCCCTCTTTTGCCTCAGGCACGTAAAAGGGAAACAAAGCTTGCGGTTTGTTGATATCGCAGGCCTCAGTGAAAGCCTGGCTCTCTCCTGTCTGCTGCAGGTGACCTGCAGAGTTGCCTGCTATCCCCAGGCCAAAGAGTGCGCTGGCATTTTTATTATCTATGCTCATCACGCCACTACCCTCTGTTTAGCCACGCCTGCACTACCCGCGTTGTTCTCAGCATCCTGTTGCGCGATACACAACTGTTTGATCATATCGATCAGGCAATTGAGTGCGATAGCAACATCAGATTCGAGTACACTTTCTTTAGGGTTGTGGCTGATCCCTTTTTCACAGCGAACAAAGAGCATGCCAATATCAGTCAGATTGGCCATCACCATTGCATCATGGCCCGCGCCGCTAGGTAATAAGCAAGCCTTCTGCTCGGTGTGCTGCTCGACCACTTGAGTCCATTGCTGCTGCAGGACTGTACTGCAGGGCACAGCTTTAGCCTGGTAAATCTTTTCGCTGTGCAGTTGCAGCTGGCGCTGCTGCGCAATCTCAGCTAACTGTGTTAATAATGCTTCACAACAGCTGTCTAAAACAGACTGCTCCTGACTGCGAATATCCAAGGTAAAATGCACCTCACCAGGAATAACATTAACCGCCCCCGGGCTCACTTCACATTTACCGACTGTAGCCACAATGCCATGCTCTCTGGAAAAATGCTCTATCCTGGAGATCATTTCCGCAGCACCGCACATGGCATCCTGACGTAATGGCAAAGGCACTGTGCCGGCATGCCCCGCCATACCGCGAAGTTTGAATTGATAGCGTTTAGCGCCGGCAATGCCGGTCACTACGCCAACGGGAAGATCCTGACTTTCCAGCAGCGGCCCCTGCTCAATATGTACTTCCAGATAAGCCAGTATTTCCTCTGCACTGCGTTTATCACTGCCGGCCAGCGCCGGCTGTAATCCATAATCAAGCAGCGCCTGAGCCATCGTTATTCCCTGGCTATCTGTAACATCTAACCAGGCGGGCTGAAAACATCCGGCAACCGCACTGGAACCGATCAGGGTCGTGTTAAAACGCGTGCCTTCTTCATCCGCAAACGCCACCAGATCCACATGAAAGGGTAATTCCTCTCCCTTGAGGGCATACAGCGCTTCAATGCCGAGTAATATGCCTAACATGCCGTCATACTTTCCAGCATTGGCCACCGTATCACTGTGTGAGCCGATAATTAAGGTAGGTAAAACCGGGTTAGAAGAGACTTTTCGCCCCCATTGATTACCTACACTGTCCTGCCAGGTCTGTAAGTCCGCCTGCTCCATCCACTGTGCAATCTGCTGATGCGCCTGCTGATGCTCAGGCGTTAAATAGGCTCGCGTCAGCCCATTCTCCATTGCACTGTATTTTGCAAGTTGCTCTGCCTGCTGCATTATTTTGCTCGCACCACGTAGCATTTCCATAGATTCTCCTGTTGCCAGCCTTAGTATGGGTAAAACTTCATCGCCGCTGTTATCGCCTGCCCCGAAGCAATCTTAACCTTGTATTTTAATAAGATAGCTTCCAGCGCCGCTAAGGTTGTCAGTACACATTCCTGGCGGGCATTAAAGCCCATGGTGCCGATCCGCCAGATCTTGCCGTGCAGCGGACCAAATGAAGTGCCGATCTCAATACCGAAGCAATGCAGTAACTCCTGACGCACTTTCTCGCCATCCACCTCTTGCGGAATATACACCCCGACCACATTGTTCATCTTATATTTCTGATTACCAAACAGCTTCAAGCCCATCGCCTGCAGACCCGCGGCCATCGCATCACCGGCCTGTTTGTGACGCGCGATAACATTGTCAGCGCCCTCTTCCAAAAAGATACGCGCACACTCGCGGGCGGCATAGAGCATACTGGTCGCTTCAGTATGGTGGTTTAAACGCTCCGGTCCCCAGTAATCCATAATCATCGCCAGATCAAAATAGTTAGACTGAATGATCGCCTCTGTACCTGCGATATGATCCGCGGTGCGGATCCCCGCTTCCACATGCTTGCGCCGCTTGATCACGGCAGCACAATCTTCACTCAGAGTAATAGGCGCACTGCCTGACGGGCCGCCCAGACACTTCTGCAAACCGGCGGAAACCGCATCCAGATGCCAGGCATCCACTTGCAGGTCATTACCTGCAATAGAAGCGGTTGCATCACAGTAAAATAGCACGCCATAACGCTGACAAATTTCACCCAGCTCTGCCAGCGGCTGATTCATAGTGGTCGAGGTATCGCCCTGTACCGTGGCGAGCAGTTTCGGCTGAAATTCGCGAATCGCCTTTTCCACTAATTCCGGCGGACAGACTTCCCCCCATTCAATATCAATGGTCTTCACCACAGCGCCAACACGCTGCGCAATTTCACAAAGCAGGTGCCCAAAACGCCCTATTACCGGCACTAACACTTTATCACCGGGCTGCAGAACAGAAACCAGCACAGCTTCAATGCCCGCTCGCGCCGTGCCGTCAACCAGCATGGTCTGCTCATTTTTCGTTGCCAGCAGATCACGATACAAGGCTTGTACTTGATTCATATAGCCGGTCATCACCGGATCGTACTGACCAATCAGCGCTGAAGAGATTGCCTGATGGACACGCGGGTAGGCATTAATCGGCCCCGGCCCCATCAATAGGCGCGTCGGTGGATTAAGCGTTTCAAAAAGGTTATTAGTTGTCATTGTTTTCTCCAAGTAAACTGCGCCCATCGCTACGAGGGTCGCTGGTTGCGGCGGCATTTCCATCTCTAGCAAGCACAATGGCGCCGGCGTGTCCCATTAATTCATTATTATCAGCAACGCTGCTTACTTGATGGCCAAGTGCCTGCAGCGTTGCCCCATATGCCTGGTAAAGTTGATTTTCCAAACGCAGATTATGACTGCTGTCTCCCCAGGTGCGACCTAATAACCAGCGCGGTTTCGCAACCGCATCCGTGAGGCTCATCTGCTGATAAAGGTAGCGGCTGAACAGGCACGCCTGCGTCTGCGGCTGCCCTTCTCCGCCCATACTGCCGTACACCATGCGCCGGCCGTCATTGAGTTCAACATAAGCCGGGTTTAGAGTGTGAAAGGGTTTTTTCCCGGGCTGCAGGACATTATGATGCGCCGCATCTAAGCTGAAGCTCTGACCGCGAATATTCCAGATAATGCCACTGCCCGGCAGCACTACGCCCGAGCCGAATTCCCAGTAAATACTCTGAATAAAACTCACCATAGTGCCCGATTGATCACAGCCCCCCATCCACACAGTGTCACCCGGTTTAGCGACATGCGGCCAAGGCTGTGCTTTATCAAAGGAAATGCGCGCCGCACACGCGCGGATCACATCGTCACTTAACCACGACTGCAGAGGTTGCGTTAAGCAGGCAGGATCGGTGATCTGTTGGTCGCGAATAATAAAGGCCTGCTTGCTTGCTTCGACCAGCAGATGGATATGATCGCATTCAGATTTAGCCTGTTCGACTAAGCGGTCATAGATAGCTAGAACCAGCAAAGAGGCTAACCCCTGCGTCGGGGCGTCGAGGTTATATAAATGCCCTTTGGATATCTCCACCTGCAGAGGCTCCAGCACTTTTGCATGATGCCCATGAAAATCAGCCAGCGTTAGCGGACTGCCGGCCGCAGCCAGCTCTTCTGCCATCTGCTCAGCCAATTCACCACGGTAAAAGCTCTCCAGGCCGGATTCGGCAAGGCGCTTAAAGGTTCGTGCCAAAGGCAGATTAGTTAACCTGTCACCGACTTGTAAGGGACTGCCATTATTCAAAAAGCATTCGCCAAAGGTATGCTGATCAGCTAAGCGGGAAAAGGTTTTTTCGCTGGCCTGCATCAAACTTTCAGTAACTTCAATCCCCTGTTCGGCAGCGTCGATGGCGGGTTGCAGTAACTCACGCAAACTCATGCCGGAACTGTCTATTTGCAGTGCTTTTTGCCATCCGGCAATGGTGCCTGCCATGGTAATGGCCGCGCGTCCACCCGCATCAGGAATACCATCTCCACATTGACGATAGCTTGCAACGTCAATATTACTGGCTGCTGCACCACAAGCATCGATAGCAATCGGCGCTTCCCCGGGTTTACAAATCAGCCAGAAACCATCTCCACCAATACTGTTCATATGCGGATACTGGACAGACACCATAGCGGCAGCAGCAACCATGGCTTCACTCGCGGTCCCCCCCGCATCCAAAATCGACTGGCCCACCTGAGTGGCCTTAAAATGAGGGGCGGTAAAAGCGGATTGATATTTCATCTTTACTCTCCTTGCAGCCGTTGTCCTGCCGCAAATAACTGTGCTTCCTGATTGGCTAAACCCATTAGCGAGATACCGCAAGGGCCTTCCGATAACCCCTGCATCGGCAGATGCAGCTGCGGAAAACCGCACAAACCTGCGATACTGGTCAATCCCATCAGATCGCTGCGGTAACGGGCAAGCGCCTCGCCGCTCATGGTCAGCGCGGGCGGACCAGAAGGTGTGGTGGGAATCACCCACAACATTTGAGTTTCTTCTAATTGAGCGGATAACTGCTGCTGAAAATCGGCTTGCTGCGCTTGCGCATCGCCATACTGCTC
>JBFGZH010000041.1:0-14041 GCA_041586895.1 Psychromonas sp.
AACCGTGTATTTTATCTTGCATCAGGGCGTCTACGGGTTTTCTTAAACTATGGTGAAAAGGTCTTTACCCTGGCCTTACTCAATCCCGGCGATATTTACTGCACCCACACTCGCGCCTATGTTGAAGCGATAGAGGAAAGTGAGGTTTATGTTTGCGATCTGCAGACTTTTTCACGTCGTCTGCAGCAGCACCCGCAGCTGGTTGGAATTGTAACGCGCGTATTGTCCACGACCCTGGCGGGTTGTATTGATACCATAGAGAATTTAGCCTTTAGAGATGTCCGCTCAAGATTTGCTTGTTTTCTCCTCAGTCAGCTGCCTGATCAAGCATCAAGCACAGCACCTGTTATTGATCTGCCCTTGAGTATTGAATTACTGGCGCAATCAATCGGCACTTCACGGCAGACATTATCGACGCTGATTTCAAATCTGCAGAAATCCGGCATTGTCCAGCGCCAGGCGAAAGGCCAGCTATTGATACTCAATAAAGAAAAGCTACAAGAAGCAGCATCTTTGTAATCTCCGTCAGCTAGCTGACAGACACTGTGCAATAGCCTCTATAAACTGTAAACCTATAAATCATAGATATTAGGAGTACTGTATGGACGCAATAACTACCAACACAAATGTCATCGCCGCGAGTGAAAGTGAGCAACAAACAGATCGTTATGTCTCCTTCTGTGGACTCAATTGCGATTTAAAAGCAGATCAGCTGATCGCCATGCTCGATGAAAATATCAGCGCCGGTAAGGGCGATACAAGATGGCATAGCTACTTTACACAAAAGAGAGCGCAGCAGGCAAAACTGCAGCATGATAATCTCAACTTTATCGGCCATCAAACCAATACCTTATATGAGTATTTTGAGCTGTGTAATGATCAGGAGGCTAAGGAGTTGCTGTATCAAATTGAGCAGCAGTGTTGTTGATTTACAGCTTTATTTTTAACAGCCAGGCATAGCGCCTGGCTTGCTGTTGTTTGAGGTGCGGAATTTATTGCGCCTTGTTGAGCTGTAGCAACTTAGTTTCAGGTGGGTTGAAACCCACGCCCCTTTAGCACTTGCTACTTGGCTTGCCAATGTATGCAGCAGAAGCGGAGCTGCTTTGCTATCTGCCGCATACTCCACCAGCCGCTTATTCAAGATATTATGGTATTCACGCCGCGGCGAACAAACTACTTAACCACCTTTTTTCACACTTTTTCTTTCTATGCTGATCAAGCTGTTTGCGGATTTCTACAACAGCCTCAGCCTCGCTGGTTTCACCGGCAGGATGGATTTCATGGCATAGCAGCAGGTGCAAGCCCACTTCGCTTTCCACCACCGAGCTAATCGTCTGTGCCTGCATGGTAAACAACACCTTATCTAACTCAGGGTAAAGTTGACCGCGTGCAACCGTGCCGACTAACCCTTTATTTAACGAAGTAGGGCACTCTGAATATTTAGCGGCCAGCTGTGCAAATTTACCGATATCCTTGCGCAGCTGCTTTCTGATGCCGTTAATTCTCAGCTGCGCCTGCGGGCGTCTGTTTTCCGGATATTGATCGTTAATAGTGATCAATATATGGCTGACTTCGCGACGCTCCGGATGACGAAAACGCGCTCTATTTTTCTGGTAATAATCGCGAGCTTCCTGCTCCGTGGCCGCAGTGTAATTTTGGCTCTGCGCGTCAATGGTTTTTTCGCACAACAGATCCTGATAGATAGCCTGCTTTAACGCCAGCTCGCTTAAATCCTGCTGCGCCAGGGACAGCTCAAAGCTTTCCTGACTATCAAACTGTTCTTTTAACTGCTCAAAAATAAATTCAACTTCCTGATCCAGCACTTCTTCATTTTCTGCTGCAGCGCTGCTTAACACAGCGGTCATAATCTTTTCTGCAACCTTAGCCTGTTGCTGCACTTTTTCTAGAGGCTCTGGCTCAAGCGCTTCCGGTGCGCTTTGGTAGTTACTCCAGGCGAGTTTAATTAACTGATATTGTCGGTTTACCGGTAAATTTGACTGATATTTCGCTGACATTATCCTCTCCCTAGCGCCATCGGCGCCGCTTTCTCTAATTTTAAAACCGCTTCCGGTATCACCCATGAATTGGACTCCAGCCCTTCTGCTCGTTCGAAACCGACTCGATAAGTTAACGGTTTTTCTTTATTTTCCAGACCTAACACTGTCCCTATATCGCCCTTAACAACGACCACTTCTCCGGCACTGCTTAAAGAGACCTGTACACTCACCTTATCACCGCGCTCAAACAGGCGCGCATCCCACGGCTCATCTGCCGCACAAACCTCGGTATCGCGACAGCCGATGGTTATTCCCTGCTCAATAAAGTTGACCTGATAGATAATCTCATCAAAGCGCAGCGTTCCGAAGGATTTGACATAGCCGATGCTTCCGCGGCGAATCAATAACTCACCGCGGTCGACGCCTGCAATAGAGACATCATTTCTTATATTTCTAATTACCCTGACTTTATCGCCATAATCGAAAGTATTATCCATTACAATTCCTCACCTGTTTATAATTACCTAATACCTGATGGCTCATGCCAAGTAATTCATCATCTGACGGATTACGTTTACAACGAATCGCAAAGGCCTGCACAGCGCTCAATAACTTACTCGTCTGCCCCTTATCGAGCGAAATACCAATCCGTGAAAATACCGCCTGTACCGCGCTAATGCCGGAATGCTTGCCTAATACCAGAGTATGGCTGCGCCCGAGTAATTTAGGGTCGATGCCCTGATAGTTACGTACATCCTTCACTAAACCATCAACATGGATTCCCGATTCATGGGTGAAGACCTGCGCGCCGACCAGGCTTTTCTGCTTTGGCATAGTGCGCCCCGCTGCATCACAGACGGCCTGACAGAGGGCGGGAAAATGATCTAAACGAATCCCCGTCTTTTGCTGATAACAGTGCTGCAACGCGGCAACGACTTCTTCTAAAGGCGCATTACCGGCGCGTTCCCCGAGCCCGACCACTGTTGTATTGGCAAAAAGCGCACCCGCTTTAATAGCGGCCAGGGTGTTCGCCGTGGCCAGACCAAAATCATTATGGCAGTGGATCTCTATCGGCAGCGGTTGCGTTTGCGATAACGATTTGATGTTGTCATAAGTGATAAAAGGCTCCAACAGCCCAAGCGTATCAGCATAACGCAGACGCTTAGCCCCGGCCCTTGCGCCTAAGATGCCGATTTCGATTAAAAAGCTCTGATCCGCGCGGGAGGCATCCTCACAACCGATACAAACCTGCAGACCCAGGGAAACGGCATAAGTGATACAACTTTGCATCTGCGCCAAAAGCGTCGCCTTAGTGCATTTTAATTTATGCTCAATCATCTGCTCTGAGCTGGGAATGGAAATATCCACCCAATCAAGCTGCAGATCTGCCGCATATTTAATGTCCGCATGTTTAGCGCGGCACCAGGCCATTAAGGTACTTTGCGGCAGCGCCCTGCGAATAGCCGCAATAGTGCGGCGCTCCTCAACACCCATTGCCGGAATACCGACTTCTAAATCGGTGACACCGGCCTCGGTGAGCATAGTCGCCAGGGCCACTTTTTCCTCGCGGGTAAAAGCAACGCCGGCAGTTTGTTCACCATCTCTTAATGTTGTATCGTTAATCGTCACCATCTGCTTCACCTTTTAAGCAACTGCCGGTTCAAAAGCCTCGATATCCAGCGGCTTGCCATCTTTCCAGTAGGGAGAAAACGTCCGCAGTTTTTCGATAATTTCAGGCACAACGGCGATCACTGCATCGATCTCTTTCTCTTTGCTATAACGGGAAAGCGAGAAGCGGATGGTGCCGTGTGCTGCGGTAAAGGGAATCTGCATCGCCTGCATAACATGCGAGGGTTCAAGCGAACCGGAAGTACAGGCACTGCCACTTGAGGCGGCAATACCATGTTGATTGAGCAACATCAGAATAGCTTCACCTTCCACATATTCAAAAGCAATATTGCAGGTATTGGCGACACGATTATCCGGATCACCGGTAACAAAGGCATGCGGAACTTGTGCCAGAATGCCCTTTTCCAGCTTATCGCGTAATACTCTTATTTTTTTGTCCATGGTCTCAAGGTGCAGCTCAGCCTGCTCTGCCGCCACTCCGAATGCCACTATGCTGGCACTATTTTCAGTACCGGCACGACGTCCGCGCTCCTGATGTCCGCCGCGCAGTAAAGGCCGGTAGCGTACACCGCGGCGTACATATAATGCCCCGATCCCTTTAGGTGCATGCAGTTTATGCCCGGAAAAGGAGAGCATATCAATATCGCTATCCTGAACATCAATCGCGACCTTACCCACCACCTGCACCGCATCGGTATGAAAGAGTACGCCTTTTTCACGGGCCAGTTTGGCCATTTCCGGAACAGGAAAGAGGGTGCCGGTTTCATTATTGGCCCACATCACAGTCACCAGCGCCACTTTATCGGAAAGCAAACGAGCGTATTCCTGAATATCCAACTGGCCTTTTTTATTCACCTTCAGACGGTGAATGGTATAGCCTTCGCGCTCCAGCTGCTCACAGACATCCAGGGTCGCAGGATGTTCAACTGTGGTGGTAATAATCTCTTTTTTATGCGCATGTACTTTTAAAGCAGAGTAGATAGCCGTGGTCGTGGACTCCGTTGCGCAGGAAGTAAAAATAACCTCGCTGTCATGCAGTGCTCCAATCAGGTCGGCAACCTGTCTGCGCGCCACTTTCAGTTTAGCGCCCACCTGATCGCCAAAGCTATGGATAGACGAAGGGTTACCAAACTGTTGACTAAACAAAGGCATCATAGCCTCAACAGCCATAGGGTCGACTTTAGTGGTGGCATTGTTATCTAAATAAATATTTTTCATCTTTGACTCCTTTCCTACTTAGCACTGGCTAAATGCGCAAGGTCTTTTAATTCCTGCGGCTCATAATCAACGGGCTCTTGATTAACAACGGGTACAAGAAAGCCTAATTTTTTACTGATCTGATCCTGTAACCAACCCAAGGTCATATCCGTCATCATGCAGCCTGTACAGGCACCGGATAAACTCACGGTAATCAAATGCGGCGTTGCATTGACTAAACTCATATCGCCGCCATCAGCCTGCAGGAAGGGTCTTAACTCAGTGATGATTTCACGCACTTTCTGAGTCAGCGAATCTGCGACTGGCGTTGCCTGATCGGCAGGTTTCTCAGCGGCCGGCGTTGCAACAAAGCTAGTGGATGACGGGCAGGCAGCGACTGTTTTCTTTCTGGCAATCACCTCATCAATCACCATCTCAATTTTTTCATGACAGCTTGTACAAGCCCCGCCTGCTTTGGTGTAATTAATAACATCTTCAATCGTGGTCAGACTATGCTTCTCTACTGCACGGGAAATTTTTCCTTCATCCACCGCAAAACAACGACAAATCAACTTACCTTCTTCATGGTCATCGGCCTGCAGCTCTATGCCTCGATAATTGGCAATGGCCGCTTCTAATGCTTCCTGTCCCATCACTGAACAGTGCATCTTTTCAGCAGGTAAACCGCCGAGATAATCAACAATTTCCTGATTGGTTAACTGCTCAGCCTCGCTCACCGTCTTACCGATAATAAGCTCGGTTAATGTCGAAGATGACGCAATCGCACTGCCACAGCCAAAGGTTTGAAAACCCGCGTCTTCAATAACCTCTGTCTCTTCATTAACCTTTAGTGTCAGACGCAAAGCATCACCACAACTGATAGAGCCGACATCGCCCACAGCATTAGCATCCTCTAACGCTTTAGCATTTCTTGGATTGAAAAAATGATCTTTGACTGTTTCCGAATAGTTCCACATAAACACCTCGTCGTTTATTTGCTATCTGTTTATAATTGTGAGCTTTAATCGTTTGGCTCTTCTTGCCTATCATTCTGCAAAACTTAGACCAAAGAAAATAAATATTAATATTCAACCACTTACGCCATGAGGATCAGTTCATGGCGGGGCGATGTAGCAGACCAATGTTGCTTTTGTCGGATATGATACATTTCACAAAAATGGATAAAAAAGCTGAGATTATGGCTTGTGTTGATTGTCTGACAATTGTCTTCTATACCACCAATGATACCTGCAAAAAATCCCCTGATTATTGCACCACCAAAAAATAAAACCTTAATTATCAAACTATTACGCAGCAACCTTTATCTGGTACAAAGGTTGCTACGTAACAGGAAAGTCATCTTTCTTTTCAGGTAGATAATTATGGATAATAACAGTACGAACACTCAATCAGTGACAGACTCAGCATCTCGCCCAAGCTGTAAATCAAAATGCGAAAGCGAAATGCTCACCCCGGGAATAAAAAACTCAGCCTCTACCTTTGGAGAATCACAGCTGCAAAAAGTAGCGAACCATCCGTGTTACTCTAATGATGCTCATCATAAATATGCGCGCATGCACCTTCCGGTTGCGCCGGCATGTAATATTCAGTGTAATTACTGTAACCGTAAATATGACTGTGCCAATGAATCTCGCCCCGGCGTGGTTTCTGAGCTGCTTACACCAGAGCAGGCGCTGCTTAAAGCGCAGACAGTAGCAAAAGCCATTCCACAACTTTCCGTGATTGGCATTGCCGGCCCCGGCGATCCGTTAGCTAACCCGGTGCGTACCTTTAAAACCCTGGCGCTCATTCGTGAAGCCATGCCCGATATCAAGCTGTGTGTCTCCACCAATGGCTTAACCTTAATCGAGCATATCGATGATCTGCTCAAATATGGTGTCGACCATGTGACGATCACCATTAATACCCTGGATGAGGTGATCGGCGCACAGATCTATAAATGGATCTACCTTGACGGTAAACGCTACACGGGTGTCGAAGGCTCAAGAATACTGATTGACCGGCAGATGCAGGGCATTGCCGCCCTTGCCAGGGCCGGCATATTAACTAAAATCAACTCGGTATTAATTCCGGGGATCAATGATCTGCACTTACCCGAGCTCAGTGAAGAGCTGCGCCGTAATGACGTCTTCCTGCATAATATCATGGCACTGATCAGTAAGGCCGAACACGGCACATACTTTGGTCTGAACGGACAAAGAGAGCCGTTAGAGTCAGAGCTGGATAAGGTACGCGAATTGGCCGGTTTGAATGTCAGCCAGATGAAGCATTGTCAACAATGTCGTGCCGATGCGATAGGTATGCTCAAAGAAGATCGCAGCAGCGAATTTAATATTGAGGACATTAATCCGCAAGCGCAGGATTACAAGCAAACCATGCAGGAACGCTGCCGTTTTCAGTCTGCCGTGGTCAGTAAAGGCCGCTCGGAAACCCAGGCTTCCTTAGTGGTGGCGGTTGCCACGAAAAACAATGAGCAGATCGATCTGCATTTTGGTCATGCCGACTGCTTTAAGTTATACCTGATCACCGAGAATGAGCAGCATTTTATTGGCGAAAGAAGAATTACCCGCTACTGCACGGGTGAAAATCACGACGCCAGCGCCGCCAGTAATGCCAGCAGCTTAGCCACAACAGTGCGCGCACTACATGGTGTGGATCTGGTCTTATGCTGCCGCATAGGTACTCCTCCGACAGAGGCATTAGAGAAGGCCAATATTAAGCCGGTGACCGATTATGCCTACCATGGCGTACACTCGGCCTTAGCGGAGCTCTTTCCTCAATACGTCTCATTAGCCAAAGATAAATGGTTGCAACGGCAAAAACAAAGCGTGGAGATGTTATAACTATGGCGCTACAGATTGGAAAAGATTGTATTGCCTGTTACGCCTGCGAGACCGTCTGTCCCGCAGGCGCAATCAGTGTCGAAGACAACACCTTTGTGATTAACCCGGCGCTCTGCGATGAGTGCAGTGACAATGACGCGTCAAGGTGTATCGCTATCTGTCCGGAGGAAGGTGTGATAACCCCTTGCAGTGGCCAATAAAGCTAGAGCCATTGCTGGCGGCAAGCTAAGGTAATATCTGCACGGGGTGATAAAGCGTCAGTTCGGGCTTCGCGGCAGAGAAAGTCACTTTGCCGCTTAATAACACTCTGTCATGAAGGCGAAACTGATACTGATTGGCCGTAAATTTTCTTAAGTTAGCGGCACTGATACGCACTTTTAACTTTCTATCGAGCAAAAACTGCAGCCCCTTTTTACTTTTCGTGATGGCGCTGATGGTACCGCTAATATACTGATAGCCTTGATCCTGCGATGTTATTTGTACAGCGCGCAGCGCGGAGAAACCGGACCAGAGGCCTTTTTTGCGCCGGCGCGCCACGTCCTGCTCTTTTTGCAGGCACTGCCAGAAACGATCATTTTTACCGACCACCCATTGTTTCGCCAGTCCGGCGCGTAACTGCAGGGCGGCTAAGTTACGCCCGCTTCTGCTATACACATAGGCCAGTAAGCGCCCGTATTTATCATACCTGCTTCTGTCAAACACCAGGTGCACTTTATCACCGGGTTTGATATACCTGTGCAGCAGCTCTTTAGCGCGTAGCGCATAAGGCTCGGATTTTTCTTTATTACGGTGATTAATTTCCGGGGTATTAATACCGATCAAGCGCACTAAACGGCCGTTTTCCAGGGTAATAGTATCGCCATCATTAATCCGCTTCAGGGTCACCGTTTTATCCCAGTCGACTTTAGGGCAGGCAGCAGAGAGTGCTAAAGGAGAAAAAACCAGCAGGAGCAGTAATAATAGTGGCACAGGCGTTATCCAAACTCGTTACGATCTTTTTACTTTAGCTTAAATACTCTGAAAAAGTGTCTTTATTGCTGACATATTCACCTATTCCTGTAAACTTCGCGCTAATTTTAGCTGTAGGGCAAATTTTTAGCACAGTTAAAGTCTGATTCGAATTGAAAATTAAGAAAGGTCCAATATTTATGTCCACTACATCTGATTGTTTAATAATTGCCATTGCCGGTGCCTCTGCTTCAGGTAAGAGCCTGATTGCCAACACCATTTTCAATGAGTTAAAGTCGGATCTTGGCGAAGCAAAAATAGCCATTATTTCTGAAGACAGTTATTATAAAGATCAGTCAGATATCGCCATGGAAGAGCGTTATAAAACCAATTATGATCACCCCAATGCACTGGATCATGAACTGCTGATCAGCCACCTGAAGGCATTGATTGACGGCCAGGCAGTGGATATTCCCGAATACTGTTATACGACCCATAATCGCCTTCCCAGCACCACCCGCCTCGAACCGAAAAAAGTGATCATTCTCGAAGGGATCCTGCTGCTCAGCACGCCGGAACTGCGCGAACAGCTGCATGCCAGTATTTTTATGGATACGCCATTAGATATCTGTTTACTGCGCCGCTTAACCCGAGATGTTGCCGAGCGTGGCCGGACCATGGAGTCGGTTATCAAGCAATACAAGAAAACAGTCCGCCCTATGTATGTGCGCTTTATTGAACCTTCCAAGCAATATGCCGATATTATCGTTCCCCGCGGCGGTAAAAACCGCATCGCCATCGATATGCTGAAAGCTAAAATCCGCCACCTGTTAAAGTAGCAGTTGCGCAGAAATCGGATTAAATACAGAGCAGGAATCAATTAACGCTTTGGCCGTTAATGGCGCAACGCCATAAGCCTCTGTATTAACCCCATAGCTCTGTTTGACCTTATTCAATAAAATCGCAAAGTCGCCATCCCCGGAAAGCAGAATAACAGTATCCACCTGCGCCGCCATTTCCATAATATCTATGGTGATGCCGACATCCCAGTCCCCTTTGGCGCTGCCGTCACTGCGTTGAATATAGGGTTTCAGCTTGACCTCAAAACCAAGGTGCTTAAGCATCTCCTGAAACTTCTGCTGCTGCTTATCACCGCGATCTATGGCATAGGCAAAAGCATGCACTATCTCCCCCTGCTGCGCGATTTGCTGCCATAACTTACGGTAGTTAAACTGTTTGCCGTAGGCTTGACGGGTGGTGTAATAGATATTCTGTACATCGGCAAACAGGGCTATTCTTGGCATCGGCATCACTTATCCTGTGCATCCTATGAGTGGGCTTTTAACTTTTATACACAAGTCAGCCTTCGATGTATAGCAGTGAAAATGAAAAAGGTATGGCAATCATTTCACTTCATCAGCTGTATTCCGCCTTTGCCGGCGTTTAAGCGCTGAGAAAGCGAAACGCAGTTCAACAGAGCTATGCTCTTTAAGCAGAATAGTGAAAGTAGATACGGGCATTCATATTAACAATGCCCGTAAGCCATCAATAGTTAATCACTCTCGGCAGCTCTTTGGCCTGGGCAATCCAGTCTGCAACCTGACCGAGACTCGGCAACCTTTTCACCAGGTCCTGATCTTCGTTCAACTCATTGATTTTTAAAAGCAGATTTTCAGCATTGCGGTGCGCAAGCTCAGGCACAGTATCGACACCCGCGAGTTCCAGGAGATCGGCATAATGGGTGCTAATACCTTTGACACGGGCAAGGTCAGCGCGATTAATCCATTTTAAAAGTAGCTTTTCACTGACCTCTATTTTAGCAGCGACCTCTTTACGCCCTTTTTTGCCTGCACAGGCATCAAGGAGCTTAACCAGCGAGTTGATCCCTAAGGCTTCAAGCTTTGCTGAATAAAGATCATCAATCCCCTGTATTTCCGATAATTTAGCCATATAACTCTCCTTCTCATGATAAACGCAATATTGCTCCAAACGAGCAGCGCAGCGCTTTTAATATAGGCAGCGAAAAATATCGTATCTTTAGGAATTATGGTTCTGAGGTGGTAAAAGATCCAACCCGGCGCAGCGATAATTTAAGCAACAAAAGATTCCGTCAGGCTGCTCAGTATTATCTGCAGCGGTTTATTTGATCAGTTGCCGGGGAAGGTTGATTAAGGGGAGTAAAGGCACAGAAGCTGCTCAAGGAGGATAGCAGCTCTGTACAACGCCTTAGAAATAAAAAGCAAGAGTTAAAGTGGCCACTTACTCGCCGACAAAGTTACTGCGTACTGAACGCTGTTTTTTATGGCTGCCGGTATTCGGGCCGGAGCGCTGACCGTCTCTATGCCCTGGTTTGGGCTTTTTCGGCTTTTTAGGCTTCTGCGGACGCGTATCCAGCACGGACGGCGGCAGCGGCTCTCCCGGCTCGAAACCGGCCAGCGTTTTTCGCGGAATCACCTTTTTAATCAGTCTTTCAATATCTTTAAGGAGCTTAAACTCTTCCTGACAGACCAGGGAAACCGCCTGGCCGTCATTGCCGGCACGGCCGGTACGACCGATACGATGCACATAATCTTCGCTGACATGCGGCAGATCAAAGTTCACCACCTGCGGAAGCTGGTCGATATCTATGCCGCGCGCGGCGATATCGGTCGCCACCAGCACCTGAATCTCTCCCGCCTTAAAGCCGGCCAGGGCTTTGGTGCGTGCGCCCTGGCTTTTATTGCCATGAATCGCCGCCGAGCGAATACCGCGGGCATCTAAATTCTTAACCAGGCGGTTAGCGCCATGCTTGGTTTTGACAAACACCAGTACCTGCTGCCAGTCATTTTCTTTTATCAGAGTGCTTAACAGGACCGACTTTTTGCTTTTATCCACTTCATAGATAAACTGGGTTACGCTTTCTGCCGTGGTATTACGCGGACTGACGGAGATCTCCACCGGATTATTAACCAGCCCTTTGGCGAGATTGCGAATATCATCGGAAAAAGTCGCAGAAAAGAGCAGATTCTGACGCTTTTTAGGCAACACGGCTAAAATACGTTTAATATCATGAATAAAGCCCATATCCAGCATGCGATCCGCTTCATCTAAAATCAGCACTTCTAACTGTTTAAAACGGATGGCATTCTGCTGATAAAGATCCAATAAACGCCCCGGTGTTGCCACCAGCACATCGACGCCACGACGCAGATTCTGCATCTGCGGGTTGATCTTCACCCCGCCAAAGACAACCGCCGAGCGCAGCGCCATATTTTTGCCGTAATTTTCAACACTGGCATGCACCTGCGCCGCTAACTCACGGGTCGGGGTCAAGATTAAGGCACGTACCTGATTGGACTTGGCGCGCTCGCCATGCTCGAGGTTGGCTAATAAAGGCAGGGTAAAACCAGCCGTTTTACCGGTACCGGTTTGCGCAGCAGCCATCACATCTTTACCTTCTAACACAGCAGGAATTGCCTGAGCCTGAATCGGAGAAGGTTCGGTATAACCTTGCTCTTTAACTGCTTTTACTAGTGAATCGGGTAAACCTAGGGAGTCAAAACTCATAAAATAATCTCTTGTATTAGAATGTCAATGCACCGAACAGGCGCGTAGCTTACAGCAATGGGCTGCGTTGTGCTATGCCATATTAATGATAAAAACTGCATAAACAATGTACATATCCGGCGTGATTAAAATCACGTTTTCTGTATAATGACGGCACTTAAAAAATGCACGGAAAAGTTATCCGCTGCATCACCCTATTAATACAGTCACGTTTGCTTACTTAAGAGAGACAGCATTACGTAGAATTAGGAGTACAAGCTTGTTAAGTACAAACAATATCACCATGCAGTTTGGTGCAAAACCGCTGTTTGAAAACATCTCAGTTAAATTTGGTGACGGCAACCGTTACGGTCTGATTGGCGCGAACGGTTGTGGTAAATCCACCTTTATGAAGATTTTAACCGGCGACCTTGAGCCAAGCGCCGGCAATGTCAGCAAAGATCCTAACGAGCGTATTGCCAAACTGCATCAGGATCAGTTTGCCTTTGAAGAATATAGCGTACTGGATACGGTACTGATGGGCCATAAAGAGATGTGGGCGGTGATGAATGAACGTAACCGCATCTACAGCCTGCCGGAAATGAGTGAAGAAGACGGCATGAAGGTCGCCGATCTGGAAACTGAATTCGCCGAGATGGATGGTTATACCGCCGACTCGCGCGCCGGAGAACTGCTGCTCAGCGTAGGTATTCCACTGGAACAGCATTACGGCCCTATGTCTGAAGTGGCTCCGGGCTGGAAGCTGCGTGTGCTGCTGGCACAGGTACTGTTTGCCAATCCCGATATTATGCTCCTTGATGAGCCGACCAATAACCTCGATATCGACACTATCCGCTGGTTGGAAACAGAGCTTAATGCCCGTCAGTGTACTATGGTCATTATTTCCCATGACCGTCATTTCTTAAACTCAGTCTGTACCCATATGGCCGATATCGACTACGGTGAGATGCGTGTGTATACGGGTAACTACGATGAATATATGACGGCGGCAACGCAAGCCCGTGAACGTCTGCTGAATGAAAATGCCAAGAAAAAAGCGCAGCTTTCCGAGCTGCAGGAGTTCGTCAGCCGTTTCTCAGCCAATGCTTCCAAGGCAAAACAGGCCACCTCGCGTGCCAAGCAGATGGATAAGATTCAGCTTGAAGAAGTGAAAGCATCCAGCCGTGTTAACCCCTATATTGTCTTCAAGCAGGAGAAGAAGCTTTTCCGTAACGCCCTGGAAGTGGAAAATATCAGCAAAAGCTTTGATAAACCGCTGTTTAAAGATCTAAGCCTGATGGTTGAAGTGGGCGAACGTATCGCCATTATCGGTCAGAACGGTGTCGGTAAAACTACCCTGCTGCGTACCTTAATGGGCGAAATTGAGCCAGATAGCGGCAGCTTCAAATGGTCGGAAAATGCCAACCTGGGTTACTATGCGCAGGATCATTCCCGTGACTTTGAAAAAGATCAGACGCTGATGGAATGGATGAGCCAGTGGATGAAACCCGGTGATGATGAACAGGCGGTACGCGGCACATTAGGGCGCCTGCTGTTCAGCTCTAACGATATCGGTAAATCAGTGAAGATCATCTCCGGTGGTGAGCAGGGGCGGATGTTATTTGGCAAATTAATGATGGATATGCCGAATATTCTGCTTATGGATGAACCGACCAACCACCTGGATATGGAATCTATTGAATCATTAAATCTGGCGCTGGAAAACTACGAAGGCACCCTGCTGTTTGTCAGCCATGACCGTGAGTTTGTCTCCTCACTGGCGACCCGTATTATTGAAATCAAAGAAAATGAAGTGGTTGATTTCCATGGTCCGTACAGCGAATACCTGAAAAGCCAGGGCATTGTTGAAGCTTAGTTTCA
>JBFGZH010000042.1:0-13944 GCA_041586895.1 Psychromonas sp.
CAGCATTTGTTCGCACTTTCTACTTCGTTATCGCCAGCTTATGTAGAGCAACTACACTACGCAGGCTCTGCCTTGTATAAAGCGCGAACAAATTGCTGCAAAAATGCACGCGAAAGGTCAACAGACCCTAGCCATTTTATTTATAGAATTGCTGCGTATCAGGGAATAAATATTTTGATGAAACAAGGTCTACAGTTAAAGATGGGTCAGCAGCTTGCTATGACCCCTCAACTACAACAAGCAATTAAGCTATTACAACTCTCCACACTTGACTTACAACAAGAGATCCAAAATGCGCTGGACGAAAACCCGCTACTGGAACGTGATGACAGCAGCGGTACGGAAGAAGTACATAAGGAACTCGATAGCAGTCAGATCGATACGGCTGAAGCTATCACCAAGCAGGAATTTTCCGATGATCTACCTGCAGAGAACAACTGGGAAGAGTCATATACCCCTGTACCGACCACCTCAGTCTCTTCCGGCGCAACAAGTTATGAAGGGGAAGACACGGTTTATCAGGGCGAATCCTCCGCCTCTTTACAGGATCACCTGCTCTGGCAGATGCAGCTTACCCCTTTTTCTGAGCAAGATCTGCTGATTGCCACTGCAATTATTGACTCTATTGACGAATCCGGTTATTTAACAACAAGTTGTGAGTCAATTTTAGAAAGTCTGGCGGGTGAAATTGAAGACCTTGAACTGGATGAAGTCGCGGTTGTATTAAAACGCATTCAGCATTTTGATCCGGTTGGTGTGGCAGCCCGTTCAACACAAGAGTGTCTGCAAATTCAGCTGCAGCATCTGCCGCCGGAAACGCCCTGGTTAGAGCAGGCCCTCATGATACTTGAATTACATATGGATCTGCTTGCTAACCGTGATTACCGCACACTGGCAAGAAAAACTAAATTAAAAGAGGCGCAGTTGGCAGAGGTGATGCACCTGATTCAAAGTTTAGAGCCTCGCCCGGGTAATCATATTGAAGACAGCCAGGCACAGTATATTGTGCCGGATGTTTATGTTAAAAAAATTGCCGGTAAATGGCGTGTTTCATTAAACCCCGAGTGCGATCCTCATCTGTCGGTCAATCAGCAGTATGCCGACTTATGCAAAGGCAAGATCAGTAAAACCGATTCACAATTTATCAAAGGCCATCTGCAAAGTGCAAAATGGTTTATTAAAAGCTTAGAGAGCCGCAATGACACCCTGCTAAAAGTCTCCAACTGTATCGTACAACAGCAACAGGATTTTTTTGAGCATGGTGATGAAGCGATGAAACCTATGGTGCTAAATGATGTTGCCTTTGCAGTGGATATGCATGAGTCAACGATTTCCCGCGTGACCACACAAAAGTTTATGCATACGCCAAGAGGCATTTATGAGCTTAAGTTTTTCTTCTCCAGCCATGTTGCCACAGAGAATGGCGGAGAATGCTCGTCAACGGCGATTCGCGCACTGATTAAAAAATTAATCAGTGCGGAAAGCACAACTAAACCTTTAAGTGATAATAAAATAGCACAACTGCTTGAAGAGCAGGGCATCAAAGTTGCACGCCGGACGATTGCAAAATACCGGGAATCATTAGGTATCCCTCCTTCGAACCAGCGTAAGCAGCTGCTTTAATTACCCCCTTCTATTTCGGGGTGAAAGTTGGCAAGTAAACTGCTACACTTTCGCGATTCTTATATAGCAGCCACAGTAGAATAAAATATGAAACTATCAACCCTACTAACTGAAGATTCCGTTTTTAGCCGAGTAAGCTGTACAAGCAAAAAAGGGGCATTAGAAAAAATCAGTCATATTGCCGGTGAAAAGTTAGGTATCGATCCTCAGGTTTTGTTTAATGATCTGATTGCCCGCGAAAAAATCGGCTCAACAGGGGTTGGCTGCGGTATTGCCCTTCCGCACGTAAAAATTGACAGCAGTCTGCCGGCAACGGGCGTTTTTATTCAATGTGAGTCAGCTATTGATTACGATTCATATGATGGTAATAAAGTAGATATATTATTTGCTATATTTGTACCGGAAGATTGTTGCCGTGAGTATCTGGCCACGCTTGCCGAAATCAGTAAAAAACTATTAAATAAGCCTTACCTGCGCCAGTTAAGAAATGCCGATAGCGATCAGGCCCTTTTTCAGTTACTGCAGGGAGAATAACAGCCTGCTATGTAACTGGCCGTTAATTAAATGCACGCTCGGAATGAGCAACCATTATCAGTAAAGTTGCTCAAATAGTTATCCAGTTTGCTAGCAATTATAAATAGGAGTGGAAATGAAATTAATCGTTATCAGTGGACGCTCAGGATCCGGCAAAACCATCGCGCTGCATGTGCTTGAAGATCTCGGTTATAAATGTATTGACGGGGTTCCCTTTCAACTGCTGGAACAATTAATTGATACTGTTGATGCCAAAAACAATAAAGTGGCGATCACCTTAGATATCCGTAACCTGCCCAGTGAAGCTTCTGAAATTGAGCAGTTACTGGCCGCATTAAAAGGCAAAATTGAACTTGAAATCATCTACTTGGATGCCATCAGCAGTGAGCTGATACGCCGCTACAGTGAGACCAGACGTTTTCATCCCCTGTCCAGACAAAAAATATCCCTTTCTCAAGCCCTGGAGCTGGAAACTAAACTGCTACAACCCATTCATGACTGCGCAGCTTTCACCATAGATACCACCAGCCTGTCAATTCATAATTTAAATGAGCGCCTGAAAATTTATCTGCAGGGTTCAGATAAAAGCAAGCTGTTAGTTGTATTTGAATCCTTCGGCTTTAAATATAAACATCCCGAAGATGCTGACTATATGTTTGACGTGCGTTTTTTACCCAACCCGCATTGGGTACCTGAACTAAAGGAATATACGGGCTTAGATAAGCCGATAAAAGAGTATTTAGACTCATACTCACTGGTTAAACAAACCATTAATCAGATTGAAAACCTTTTTCATTCCTGGTTACCCTATCTGGAGATCAGCAATCGCAACTATGTCACTATTGCCATTGGCTGTACCGGCGGCAAACACCGCTCAGTTTATGTCACAGAGCAGGTTGCCGCACGCTTTAAGAATAAATATCAGGTGCAAATCGAACATAAATCGTTACAAGAACAATAAATAATGGCTATCATAAAACAAACAATTACAATACAGAACAAATTAGGCTTACATGCACGTGCGACTATTAAACTTGTTGAATTAGTTAACTCTTTTGATGCGACTATTACCATTCGCTACCAGGATAAGCAAGCTGATGCAGACAGCGTACTTGGCTTACTGGTATTAGAAACCTGCTACGGTCAAGAAATTGAAATCATTGCCAGAGGTAATCAAGCACAACAAGCCATGTTTGCCGTCACTAAACTGATAGAAGATAAATTTTTAGAAGAAGAATAAGGAGCCATGCCATGCTGGAAAACAGTGAGAAACAAGATACCCAGCAATGTCTCCGGGAAGTCAACAAAGCCATTGAAAGTGGTATGTTTGTTAAGGCACGCAGTATTCTTAAAAAGATGCCCGCCTGTGATGTTGCCCTGCTGCTTGAATCCTCTCCGCCAACCAACCGTAAGGTTTTATGGAATTTAACCGATCATGATCTGCATGGTGAAATTCTTGAAGAATTAAATGAAGATGCCAAAGACGGCATCATCAGCCTGATGGGCGCAACTTATTTAGTGGCGGCTACCGAAGGCATGGATACCGATGACCTTGCCTATATTTTACGTGGTATTCCGGACAGTCTCTATCGGGCTGTATTGCAGGAGATGGATGAACAGGATCGCCATCGTGTCGAACAGGCCCTTGCTTACCCTGAAGATACGGCCGGTTCGATTATGAATACTGATACCATCACGCTGCGCCCGGATGTGTCTATTGATGTCGTATTACGTTATCTGCGCTTAAAAGGTGAATTACCGGAAGCCACCGATACTTTGTATGTCGTCAATGAGGACGACCGCTTAATTGGCGATGTGCCTTTATCAACACTACTGACCGTTGACCCTTCACTGTCAGTGGCAGAGGTGATGGGTGATAAAATTGAAACTCTTCGAGTGGAGATGGATGAAGATGAAATAGCCAAGCTATTTGAACGCCATGACTGGATCTCAGCCCCTGTTGTCGACGCGGAAAACCACCTGTTAGGTCGAATCACTATCGATGATGTTGTTGATATTATCCGTGAAAATGCCGAACACTCGATGATGGGGATGGCCGGTATGGATGATGATGAAGATACTTTTGCCCCGATCCTTCCCAGTACCAAGCGGCGCACTGTATGGCTGTCAATTAACCTGGTTGCCGCTTTTATTGCCGCATCGGTGACCAATATGTTTGAAGCTACCCTGGAGCAGATGGCCACCCTGGCCATATTGATGACCATAGTGCCAAGCATGGGCGGCATTGCCGGTAATCAGACCCTTGCTCTGGTGATCCGCGGTATTGCCGTTGGCCATATCGGCAGCAGCAATACCAAATGGTTAATCGGCAAAGAAGCAGCGGTCGGCGTACTTAATGGCCTGGTTTGGGCGATTTTAGTGGCCACGGCGGTGACCCTATGGAAGGGTGATATTGCGGTCGGTTTGATTATTGCCGGGGCGATGTTTATCAATCTTTCTGCTGCCGGTATAGCCGGGGTCACTATTCCGCTGCTGATGCATAAATATAAGATAGATCCGGCACTGGCCGGAGGCATGGCCTTAACCACAGTCACCGATGTTATCGGCCTGTTTTCTTTTCTTGGTATGGCCACCTTAGTATTGGGTTATTGATAAAAAATAGCGGAAAATGCAGGCATGGTATTTTCCGCTCTGCTTTTTAACCCTCCCGTACAAACTCCAGCCAGGATTCGATAAGATGTAAAAAATCTTCCAGACCGCAGGATGCTTGCGTTTCAGCATCATAAAAATTCATATCAGCTTCTAAGCCTGTCTCATCCTGATCACTGATTAAGCTATGATGAATTACCTGAGCTTCATCCTGATTGAGTAACAGCGAAAACTCGCTGCCCGGCCATTTTAATTCACTGCTAGTACGCTGCTGCAATAAGCTGACCTTAGCCAATAGTGCTTCTATCCAATCGATGTCCTGCCCTTCCTGCTCCAGCCAGGTCGCAAAGGCTTCATGACCCATAGATATTTTCACTGTGGCCTGCTCACTGATAAAGTCTTTTCTAAATTCAAATTCCATAATTACTCAAAATAGCTAATAAAATAAAAAGTAAGTCTTAGCCTGAAGTATACATTAATATATGGAGTTTTTCTGAATGTGAAAAAAGAGAAATACCTGCTCTGCAGGAAGGTTGATAAGTAATCGCTCCGATCTTCTTTCTATGCTCTGCGTGAGAATGCAGACTAACTTGCCTATTTGATCGCCAAAAGCCTTCGCTTGCAGGCAGTGGATTTAACTTTCATGGTCGGTATTCCGCCCTTAACGGCGGGTAAGCGATGAGAAACCGAAACGTAGTTTCGCAGTTCGAGAGAGTCATGCTCTCTCAACAGCAAGAGAAAACATCCATATTTTCTATTGCTGAAGCTATCGTTCACTTCAATAAAATGTACGGGGAGCGCCTAGCCGAGTTGACTTAGCAATTCTAATATATTGAATTAGTTGAAGAAAGTGAGTACATACAGGCTTATTCTTAATCAATCCAGCAATCAGGTTAATGAGTTTTTAGCGCCTTAGCCGATTTTATGAATCCATAAATACATTGATAAAAAGAAGAAACAAAGTAACCTTTAATTATTAACCCGAAGCGCGTGACATTCGCCCAGCTTCCGTTTTTTCATTATTATTGAATGGACTAAAAGTATGCATATTGGCATACCTGTCTATTTCCAGACATGGATGGTTTTATGAATTCACAATTAAATGAGCCCAAAGGCCAGTTAATCTCTCGTACGCTGGCCATGCCGGCCGACACCAACGCGAATGGTGATATCTTCGGTGGTTGGATTATGTCACAACTCGATCTCGCCGGCGGAATCCTGGCAAAGGAGATTTCATGCGGAAGAATAGTGACGGTATCGGTCTCCAGCATCACCTTTAAAAAACCTGTTACCGTGGGCGATGTCGTATGTTGTTACGGTCAATGTGTGAAAATTGGCAACACCTCAATGTCAATCGAGCTGGAATTATGGGTTAAACCTATTTTAGAAGATGGGGTAGGTGAACGCTTTAAGGTTTGCGAGGCAACCTTTAATTATGTGGCGATTGATTCGCAAGGACGGCCACGCCCCGTGAAGAAAGCATAACAAGTGCTGTAAAGCGCCTGTAGCCTTCATTTCCCGGCCAATATTGCTTATCTTTGCACGCATCCCTAGTCAGTACGAGATCTTCAGCATTCCCCCCACCGCAAGCAAGCGCTAGACAGGCAAAGATTATTGAATAATTGCCGAACTCAACTACCTTTTAGTTATAGATTCGCCGGCAATGGCTAGCAGAGCACAGGCTAACTGGGTCAGATTAAATTTAAAATAATGGGCTGTTATTTGAAAAATGACAATAGATGGAGCGGATTTTTAATCCAGAATAAGCGTTAACTGCCTGTTTTATAAAACTATACCCTCAGAAGTGGCTACTATTATTAATCATATTACCCAGCAAGCAAGCTTGGCTCTGTGCTTCACTCCTGCGACTTAAACTTCCGCATACCCTGGCGTATAACGAAAGCTGAGTGTTAAAAAGAAAACTAAGGCCAAGCTGCTAAAAGCTAGATGTATTGCCACTGTTGCAACTGACAAAAGGAAATAGACTATGGGTGATAATAACACAAGCCATGCCGGTAAATGTCCGGTCATGCACGGCGGCGCGACCGAAAGCGCTATGTCGAATATAAAGTGGTGGCCGAAGTCCCTAAACCTCGACATTCTCCACCAGCAAGACAGCAAGACTAATCCGATGGGGGCCGACTTCAATTATCGTGAAGAGGTAAAAAAACTCGACTTTTCCGCCCTTAAAAAAGATCTTCTCGCGCTGATGACCGACAGTCAGGAGTGGTGGCCGGCGGACTGGGGCCACTATGGCGGCCTCATGATCCGCATGTCCTGGCATGCGGCTGGCAGCTACCGTATTGCTGATGGTCGCGGTGGCGCCGGTAGCGGTAATCTGCGTTTTGCGCCCCTCAATTCCTGGCCGGATAATGTCAACCTGGACAAGGCACGACGTCTGTTATGGCCGATTAAGAAGAAATACGGCAACAAGCTCAGCTGGGCTGATTTAATCGCCTACGCCGGCACCATTGCCTATCAATCTATGGGTCTGAAGACCTTTGGCTTTGGCTTTGGACGTGAAGATATCTGGCACCCGGAAAAAGACACCTACTGGGGTTCGGAGAAGGAATGGCTGGCACCGAGCGGCAGTGAAGGCAGCCGTTATTCCGGTGAACGCGACTTGGAAAATCCGCTTGCTGCCGTGATGATGGGCCTGATCTATGTCAACCCCGAAGGGGTGGACGGTCACCCTGACCCTTTGAAAACCGCCCATGATGTGCGCGTGACCTTTGAGCGCATGGCGATGAATGACGAGGAGACCGTCGCCCTGACCGCCGGCGGCCATACCGTAGGTAAATGCCATGGTAACGGTGATGCCGCATTGCTGGGTCCGGAGCCCGAGGCTGGCGAACTCGAAGACCAGGGCCTCGGCTGGCTTAATAAAACTAAGCGGGGTATTGGCCGCGATACCGTATCCAGCGGCCTTGAAGGTGCATGGACAACCCACCCTACCCAGTGGGACAACGGCTACTTCCGCATGCTGCTTAACTACGAGTGGGAACTGAAAAAAAGCCCTGCCGGCGCTAATCAATGGGAGCCCATCAATATCAAGGAAGAAGACAAGCCTGTCGATGTCGAAGATCCGTCGCAGCGCTACAACCCGATTATGACCGATGCCGATATGGCTATGAAGATGGATCCTGAGTACCGTAAGATTTCCGAGCGCTTCTATAACGATCCCGACTACTTCTCCGAAGTCTTCGCCCGCGCCTGGTTTAAGCTTACCCACCGCGATATGGGGCCGAAAACACGTTATATCGGCCCCGAAGTGCCACAGGAAGAGCTGATCTGGCAAGACCCCGTCCCGCGCGGAAACAGCAGCTACGATATCGATGCGCTCAAGGCCAGGATCCAGGCCTGCGGTTTAAGTAGCGCCGAAATGCTTGCCACTGCCTGGGATAGCGCCAGAACCTTCCGCGACTCGGACAAACGCGGCGGCGCCAACGGCGCGCGCATCCGCCTTGCTCCGCAGAAGGATTGGCCTGGTAACGAGCCGGCACGTTTACACAAGGTACTGGCGATACTTGAACCCATTGCTGCAGATAGCGGCGCGAGCGTGGCAGATGTGATCGTACTGGCGGGAAACGTCGCTATCGAACAAGCCGCCAAGGCGGCCGGCTTTAATATAGCAGTGCCTTTCTTGCCGGGCCGCGGCGATGCAACGCAGGCCATGACCGATGTGGAATCCTTTGCCGTGCTGGAGCCCCTTCATGACGGCTACCGCAACTGGCAGAAGAGCGACTATGTCGTCACTGGCGAAGAGATGCTGCTCGACCGTACGCAGTTGATGGGACTGACCGCCCATGAAATGACCGTGCTCATTGGTGGCATGCGTGTCCTCGGCTGCAACTACGGCAACAGCAAACACGGAGTGTTCACCGAGCGTGAAGGAGTACTGAGCAATGACTTCTTCGTCAACCTCACGGATATGAATTACATCTGGAGACCGGCCGGCAATAATCTCTATGAAATCCGCGATCGTCAAAGCAACTCGGTGAAGTGGACTGCGACACGGGTGGATCTGCTGTTTGGCTCTAACTCAATCCTGCGCGCCTATGCTGAAGTTTATGCTCAGGATGACAATCAGGAAAAATTTGTCCGTGACTTCATTGCCGCCTGGTGCAAGGTAATGAATGCGGATCGCTTCGATCTGCTTTGATAGGCGTCGAATATTTCCATGCTGCTGATATTCACAGCATGGAAGCTTGCTACTATTTTACGGCGGAATTTATTCCGCCTTGTTGTTGCTGCTTGCCCGTCCTTTAATAAAGCCACAGCAAAAAAAAGGCGCTTTAAAAGCGCCCTTTGCTGTTCATTGCCAAGGCAAATATTACTTACGTTTTACCGCTTTGGCATTAGGTAAGTCGGTAATTGAACCTTCATAAATCTCTGCCGCCAGGCCAACTGATTCATGCAGTGTCGGATGCGCATGAATAGTCAGTGCGATATCTTCAGCATCACAGCCCATCTCAATCGCCAGACCGATTTCACCTAATAGCTCACCGGCATTAGTACCGACAATAGCACCACCAATAATACGATGCGTATCTTTATCAAAGATAAGCTTAGTCATACCGTCACTGCAGTCAGATGCAATGGCACGACCGGAAGCAGCCCAAGGGAAAACTGATTTTTCGTAGTTAATACCCTGCTCTTTGGCTTCTTTTTCAGTCAGACCCACCCAAGCCATTTCCGGCTCGGTATAAGCGATTGAAGGAATGGTTTTCGGATCGAAGTAATGCTTCTTACCGGCAATCACTTCTGCCGCGACATGGCCCTCATGCACACCTTTATGCGCCAGCATAGGCTGACCAACGATATCACCGATAGCATGGATATGCGCTACGTTAGTGTGCATCTGCTTATCCACTTCGATAAAGCCGCGCTCAGTCACTTCAATACCGGCTTTTTCAGCGTCAATAGAAAGACCGTTCGGTACACGGCCTACAGCGACCAGTACAGCATCATAAGGCTGTGCTTCGGCAGGAACACTTTCACCTTCAAAAGTAACGTATAACGCATCTTCTTTCGCTTCAACGGCCGTCACTTTAGTAGACAACATAATGTTGAATTTATCTTTTACTTTCTTAGTGTAAACCTGCACGATATCAATATCTGCTGCCGGTACTAATTGGTCTGCAAACTCAACCACATCAACCTTAGAGCCAAGTGATTTATAGACAGTGCCCATTTCCAGACCGATAATACCACCGCCTAAAATAAGCAGACGTTTGGGTACATTGCGCAGCTCCAGTGCATCTGTAGAATCCCAGACACGCGGATCATCATGAGGAATGAAAGGTAACTTAACCGGACGAGAGCCTGCCGCTATGATGGCATTATCAAAGTTAACCTGGGTAATTTCATTTTCCCCTCGCACTTCAATGCTATTGGCACCGGTAAATTTACCAAAACCATTGATCACCGTCACTTTACGCATTTTAGCCATGCCTTTCAGGCCGCCGGTCAGCTGTGACACTACTTTGTTTTTCCAGATGCGGATTTTATCGATATCGGTAGATGGCTCGCCAAATAAAACACCGTGTTCAGATAATGCTTTTGCTTCTTCGATTACTTTGGAAACGTGCAGCAGTGCCTTAGATGGAATACAGCCGACATTTAAACAAACACCGCCTAATGTACTGTATTTTTCAATCAGCACGGTTTCCAAACCTAAATCAGCTGCGCGGAATGCTGCTGAGTAGCCGGCAGGGCCTGAACCCAATACCACAACTTGTGCTTTAATTTCTTTACTCATTTTGACCTCTATATTTTAGCCGTTACGCCAGAAAAACGGTGACGTTTTTCGAGTCTATTTTATTGATAAATAAATGCAAAACAAAAGGTCGACAAATGCCGACCTGTCAGCAAAATTATAAAATCAGCGTACGTAAATCAGATAAATAGTTGTTGATAGCAGTGATAAAGCGCGCACCATCGGCACCATCAATAACACGGTGATCGTAGGAAAGTGCCAGAGGAACCATCAAGCGCGGCTCGAACTCCTTACCATTCCATAACGGTTTCATTGCTGATTTGGAAACGCCTAAAATAGCCACTTCAGGTGCATTAACAATAGGGGTAAATTGAGTACCGCCAATACCGCCAAGGCTGGAGATAGTCATGCTGCCCCCCTGCATATCTTTGGCTGTTAATTTACCGGCACGTGCTTTCTTAGAAATTTCACCGATTTCACGGCTGATTTCGTAGATGCCTTTGTTTAATACATCATTAATCACAGGCACAACCAGACCGTTCGGTGTATCTACCGCAATACCGATATTGAAGTATTTCTTCAGGATCAGGCTCTCACCGTCTTCAGAAAGTGAAGAGTTAAAGTTAGGGTATTGTTGCAGTGCTTTAGCAACAGCTTTCATCATAAAGACTAACGGACTGATTTTCAGACCTAAGTCCTGCTTAGCGGCAACTGCATTTTGCTCCTTACGGAAGGCTTCAAGTTCAGTGATATCAACTTCATCAAATTGGGTAACATGCGGAATGCTGACCCAGTTACGGTGCAGCGCAGGACCCGAGATTTTCTGAATACGGGAAAGCGGCTTAACTTCAACTTCACCAAATTTAGCAAAATCCACTTTTGGAGCTGCAACCACTTGTAAGCCGCCAGCGCCGCCACCAGATTTAGCTAACAGTAACTGCTTCTTAACATAGTTCTGAACGTCTTCTTTGGTGATACGTCCTTTAGGACCGGTTGCTGTAATTACAGCAAGATCCAGATTGAACTCACGCGCAGTACGGCGTACTGAAGGAGATGCTTTGATAGAGCCGGCAATAGACACCTGTGAAGGCGCTAACTGCTCAGCTGGGGCAGCTTTTGCTGGGGCAGGCGCTGCTGCGGCTTGTGGCGCAGCAGGTGCCGGAGCAGCTTTAGGTGCTTGGGCAGGAGCTTCAGGAGCCGCCGAACCAGCCGCTTCAACAATCAGTACCAGCGCACCTTCAGAAACACTGTCACCAACATTGACTTTAATTTCTTTAACCACACCGGCAACCGATGACGGTACATCCATAGAAGCTTTATCACCTTCAAGCGTCAGTATATCTTGATCTTCGCTGATAGTGTCTCCCACAGAAACTAGAATATCAGTAACATCCGCCGCATCCGCACCAATATCTGGTAGTAAAAACTCTTTTAATTGAGTGCCTGTTGCAGGCGCGCTAGCAGGGGCAGCTTCAACAGCAGCAGGTGTTTCAGGAGCAGCAGAACCAGCCGCTTCAACAATCAATACCAGCGCACCTTCAGAAACACTGTCACCAACATTTACTTTAATCTCTTTAACTACACCGGCAACCGATGACGGTACATCCATAGAAGCTTTATCACCTTCAAGTGTTAATACATCTTGATCTTCGGTGATAGTGTCTCCAACGGAAACTAAAATTTCAGTAACATCAGCCGCATCAGCACCAATATCAGGTAGTAAAAATTCTTTTAATTCAGACATAATAATTTTCCTAATCAATAAAAGCCGCTGTTATCGGTTAATAACAGCGATTTTGATTTACGCAAATAGTGGGTTAATTTTGTTTGTATCGATAGCAAATTTAGCGATAGCTTCTGTCACGACAGAGGCCTTAATATCACCACGTTTTGCAAGTTCAGCAAGGGCTGCAACTACGACATAACTCGCATTCACTTCAAAATGACGACGTAAATTTTCACGGCTGTCACTGCGGCCATAACCATCTGTACCTAAGACTTTGTAGGTATCGGCAGGGATAAATGCACGTACTTGTTCAGCGTAGTTTTTCATGTAGTCCGTTGCTGCAATCGTCGGCTCATCACCCAATACTTGCGTAATGTAAGCTTGTTTTTCAGGTGCTTCAGGGTGAAGCATATTTTCACGCTCAACCGCCTGACCGTCACGGGTTAGTTCATTAAATGAAGTGACAGAGAAGACATCCGAAGCCACGTTGTATTCTTCACTGAGAATTTGTGCCGCCTTGCGCACTTCATTCATGATAGTACCTGAGCTTAATAGCTGTACTTTGTTGTCACCGGCATGCGACTCAAGTTTGTAGATACCTTTACGAATCCCCTCTTCTGCGCCTTCCGGCATCGCCGGCATCGCATAGTTTTCGTTCATCACCGTCAGGTAGTAGAAAACATTTTCCTGTTTCTCGCCGTACATGCGTTCAATACCATCCTGCACGATAACCGCCAACTCATAAGCAAAGGTCGGGTCATAAGAGATACAGTTAGGAATCGTATTCGCCTGAATATGGCTGTGACCATCTTCATGCTGTAAACCTTCACCATTTAGCGTAGTACGACCGGCCGTCGCGCCTAATAGGAAACCACGAGCCTGCTGGTCACCCGCCATCCAGGCCATATCACCAATACGTTGGAAACCAAACATAGAGTAGTAGATATAGAATGGAATCATCGGCAGATCATTGGTGCTGTAAGAGGTTGCCGCAGCGACCCATGAAGACATGGAGCCCAGCTCATTGATACCTTCCTGCAGTACCTGACCGGATGTCGCTTCCTTATAGTAAGAAACGACGCTGCGATCTTCCGGCGTGTATTCCTGACCATGCGGGTTGTAGATACCAACCTGACGGAATAAACCTTCCATACCAAAGGTACGTGCTTCATCGGCAATGATCGGCACGATATTTTTACCTATGCCTTTATCTTTTAAGAGAATATTGAGAATACGCACATAAGCCATAGTGGTTGAGATTTCGCGTTTCTGCTCCTGTAGAAGCGGTGCGAATTTCTCCAGCTCAGGTACGGCCAGTTTTCCTGAAAACTTAGGTGCACGTTTAGGCGTGTAACCTAATAGCGCTTCACGGTGACCGTGCAGGTATTTATACTCTTCAGAGCCTTCTTCAAGGGTCAGATAAGGCAGGGTTGCCGCTTTGTCATCACTTAACAGATCCTGCAGACCTAAACGATCACGCAGGCTAAGAATATGGTTTTCATTCATTTTCTTCACGCCGTGGGCAATATTTTTACCCTCGGCGGCTGCGCCCATACCGTAACCTTTAACGGTTTTAGCAAGAATAACCGTTGGTTTTCCTTTGGTATCCTGGGCATTTTTAAATGCCGCATACAGTTTCGATGAATCATGGCCACCACGTTTAAGCGCGAAGATCTCTTCATCCGTCCAGGTGGCAACTAATGCTGCTGTTTCCGGGTATTTACCAAAGAAG
>JBFGZH010000043.1:0-13707 GCA_041586895.1 Psychromonas sp.
CAGCAGCAACGCCGCGATTAGAATCACCAAGAGTACCCCCCAATACAACATTGCCGCACCGAGTGATGGACCATTCAGATAAAGCAGCCAACGATCCTGAAGCATATGATACTCGATATTAATATTCACCGTTTTCCCCGGAAGGGCTATCTCGGGTGTGCTGTTGCGCCAGCTCACGGCGGTGCGTTGTTCAAATGCCAGTTCAATACGCTGCTCACCGGGATGCAGCTGTACCACCACGCGATTGCCACTGTTAATGCTCATTTTACTGCCGTCATGCAGCAAGGAGTTAATTTTTGCTTCTTCAGGCAGCATAATTTCGTAAGCCGTGCCTTGACTGGCTCTGACTGTCAGCATTAACTTGAACTGCTGTACATTTTTGCCGGACTGCTGAATTAACCGGGCCATTTCCGTGGTAAAAATATCACCGCTCACACCAGCAGGCCTGCTTACCTCGACAGTCAGCGACTCGCCCGGCCACGGCTTCCATGTCGGCTGCAGTTGTCCGCTGCTAAGGTCCGATTTCAGTGGCTTGATACCGCTAAAGTTGACATGCCAGATGGACGAGGGTATCACGCGCCAGGTTTCTGAATAGGAAGAGTGGCTAGCAGCTTGCAGGTTGATCGCGGTCGTTTGCGGCAGTGATGACTGCCAGCTGATTACCCTTTGATTTTTCGGAATCTGCACATTAACCGTGCCCTGTTCATTAACCGGATAAGCAGACAAAATCTGCTCTCCTGCTAGCAGGCTGATATTAAAAGATCCGGCATCGGCAGCCGGCGCGACTTTCTCAACCCGCGTCAGCATTGTCCACTGCTTACCCAGCATGATAGTACGATGCACTATTGCGTAGGACTTGACCGGCAGCGCTAGCAGAGTATTGCTCTCCTGTTGGGCAAGCACCTCTTTTGAGGTCAAGCTGATATTATTATTCTCGACGACGCCTTCGCGAATCCCGTCGATTAACCAGGCTGGCGCATCCACGCTAAAGTTATGTATATTTACCGGCAGGTTAATGGTGATGTCCGAGTGCTTCACTCGCCCGTGCATGGTGATTGAGTGCGCGCCTTGAGGCAGATAAGCGCTCAACACGCCGCGATTTTTTCTCAGCACCGCCGGTTGATTATCCAGGGTGATCTTTTCCGCCGCCCAGGCATCACCTGCCGAAGGTAAGGGAAGCGCAATATCAGCAGCAGCGAACAGCTCAAAACTCAGGCTAAGCTGCTTATTCTTGACCACCAGCGAACCATTATTTAATGAGACACATGACGGTAGACAAGCCGGCGCCTGCAGCAACTTGCTTTCATACTCGTTAAGCAGATATTCAGGCGGATAACCCTGCGCCTGCGGAAGCTCCGCGGCAGCATTGACTCGCTCTGAACAAAGCATCAATAACGGCAGCATAATGATAAACAAACTGGTTACTGTCGAGCCGGCATCTGTGCTGTTTTTCTGTTGTGGATCGGTGACGGGCTCGCTGCCAGAGCTGTCATCACAGGGAATATTCGCCGTGCTGAATTGACTCACCCTAAGCAGGGCGCGCAATATCATCGCGGCCATTAAACCGATCAGCAACACATTAATGATGCGCCAGATAGCCGTTAGCAACGGTGAGGAGAGCAGCAGGTGAATCTGCTGCTCTGCGGTGACTATGCCGGTTGAATGAATAGTTAAGGCGTTCCAGGACCATCCCGGTATTCCCGGTCCCGTCTGCACGCGGTCATTATCCCCCACTTGATATAACTCTTGCTTCTCCTCTCTTTCAACCCCCTGATATGGCTGACTTTTACTTCTCACTGCCCCCATATTATCCGCCTCCTGCATAAGCCGCATCTGTTTATCAATGCTTGCCGGCTGATAGGCGCTTCGACCGCTCTGATAACTGTTAACCGCACTGTGTTTTTCAAGGGTCGGGTATATCGCTAAGCGCAATGAACTAATCGCGATACTGATAAAGGCAATCACCAGCAGTGCTGCCGGCAGCATAGCCAGTCTGCTTAACAACACTTTATACTTTCCTATCGGTAGGCTGATTATTGCAATAAAAGCTAAAAGCACAGCCCATAACGCATTTGGTGCAAGTCGCTCATGAAAGGAAAAAATAAGGGTCACCGCCATTAACAGCGCCCCTTTAACACCCAACAGCTTGTTGGCCACTGCAATCAGAATCATCAGCCAGAATATATCCCATAAATTCCACTGCTGCAGCCAGGTACCAGAAATACCATCAACACCACTGGCATGCACGGCTCGCCAGCCCGGAGGAAGATGTATTGTTGCACTGAGTTTTGCAGCATCTGTCTGCCAGCCTACGGCATTGATCTTATTGACTCGCGCAATAGAGCTGACTGCCTGCAGGTTGATCTGCGGGCTGCGTATTTCAACCCCTTCATTACCGGCAAAGTCAGTGATTAATACCGCCTGTGAGTTAACCTCTGCTCGCCCCAGTTTAACTGATTTAGCAGCATCCAGGCGCCAGCCCTGATGCATTTGACCGCTGACAGTATCTTTACTGATCGCATCTGTTCCGGCAAATGACAGCCAGATTTCACGAGCAATATTAATGCTGTTCTGATGCTCGGCAGTGTCGCCGCGCACAGTGGTGGTTAACTGCAGTTTATCGGACTTTTCCAGGCGATAAGTCGGGTATGCTTGCCATTGCGCAGGAATATCGTGCAGTGAGCTATCTATGCTCTTAACACCACTGATTGTTACCTCGCGAATACGCGGATCGGCAATAAAGGAGAAATACTCATAGCTTGGCCATTCTGGAGTCAATTTGTTGCTGGAAATACTGCTGACATTATCGCTAAAACGACTTCCGACCTTGATCTGATATATGCCCGGTTTCACCTGCACGCGTAATAGACCGTTTTCCTCCAGCCTGGCCGGTAAAGGTGAATCCAGATACAGAGTTTTAGTGCCTGCAGGGCCAACCCGGCCGATGGCTATTTCCCGGGATTTACCACTGACAAAGAGCTTTATGATAGTGGTTAAACGTATTGGCACCCCGTCTTGCAGGGCATGATAGACCTGAACTTTCAGTGAGTTTTCAGCATTAAACTGCGTCCTTTTACTATCCTGCGATAAAATAAGCTGGTTATTATTAATACTGGTCGGCAGCACCTTGCCGTTTTTTATCACTTTGACCAACGCTATCGTATCCGTGACCGCAATCGCCGGTGGAACCGCCTGCCATAAGAACTTACCACGAATAATATTGCTGCCCTTGTTGAGCTGCAGTTTAGGCCTGCCGTTGCTGTCAACCACGGCAGCAGCCTGCTGATTAACGGTGACGTCCGTTGGCCAGTGCTTTTTACTGCCCGGTAAGTTAATCAACGCCTGCTTTGAGAACACTTGCACCGACATCTCAAAATGCATGCCGTCATCCACTATTTCACCGACAAACTCCCCCGGCCAATTACAGACCTTCTTTTTATCCACAGAGATTAACCAGGGACAGTTTAAATCCGCATGGCGATCCGCCACCCATAGCTCCCATGGCGTTCGTGCAGTCACTTGTTGTGCATAGCTGGGCAAACCAGATAAACAGCCAAGCAGTGTGATCAGCAGAAAAATGGTATTTTTAAACAGCATAAGAAAATCCTTTTACGACAGCAATAGCTAAAAGGATAGAACATAAGCAGACGCTTTTTAGTTAGTGATTGATTTTATGACGCTAAAAGTGATGAAGGGTTGAATTTATAGGCAAGCTGAACAGTGAATAGTGCAGTAAAAGCACAGTTTGAATATCGGTGATATTAATAGGCGACTCTATTACGGCCGCGCTCTTTGGCAAGATAGAGATTTTCATCGGCGCAGGTAAAGAGTGCTTTATTCGTTTGCAGACAGTGTAAATAATTGCCCACACCAAAGCTGCAGGTGATATCTTTCGATAAAAAGAACACCCCATGAATGCTGTTTTCATCCTGCCTGCTACCAATTAAAGCCTTGCTCAGATCGTAGGCGGTAATGGGGTTTAAACCATAATGGCCAATATACAATCTATCTGCAATTGCCTGGCGGATTCTCTGCGCAGTTAGCACTGCAGCTGCTAAATTTGTTTCCGGCAGTAAAAGCAAAAACTCTTCGCCGCCATAACGATAGGCAAAGTCCGACGGCCTTATACAGTCTAAAACGAGTTGCCCGAGTAAATGTAAGCTCTGATCACCGACAGCATGACCGAAAGTATCATTGATCTCTTTAAATTTATCCAAATCACACATAATTAACGAGTAATCAAGTATGCGCTGCGCCGAGATATCATGCTCTAAACTGCTTAATTTTCTCTTCAGAAACTCTTTTTTTCTTAGGCCGGTTAAGGGATCTAAAGATAAATTATTAATCTCATTGAGGTTTTTTGCAGCCAAATCAAATCGACCATCAGCCAGAAGCTGATTATGAGCAGCAACAAAAGCATAGTTCATAATATCTCGATAAAAAATATCACATTGCTGCTTAATAGAGTTTCGACCTGAATCCTTATCGGCGGGCAATTTTATAAAATTCAGTAACTTAAAAAAGTCTTCGCCATACCTGAAGCCTTCATCTATAACAATACCTTTGCCTTGCTGATCTAAAACTTCCATAGGCGAATTTAAACCTGCTCACTAAAGAGTTTACCTATTTTGTTGCTCTCTTCCTTCACCCCTTTGCCGCAAAAAGAAGAGAGTCGCTGCTTGCCAGGCGCGCCCGTGTTGAGAGTCGCTGCAAGCAACTTTATAGCCAATCCGGTAATTAATTGTCTATTCTAAGCATAGAAAAAATTGCAGATTCTGCTCACTCTTTTTAAGACCAACTATTGCCTGCACTGCCTGCACTTAAAATACATAGGGCACCGCGCAGATCGGTATGGTTCAGTGATACCGGCGCTTTTTCCTGAACAATAGGTTTGGCATGAATGGCAATACCGACAGCCGATGCATCGAGCATCAACAGATCATTTGCGCCGTCACCAATGGCAACGGTTTGTGACATAGGGATAGCATAACGCTCCGCCAGCTCAGAGAGTGTCCGTGCTTTTACGACAGCGTTTACAATCTCACCATGCACCTCACCGGTTAACGTTTCCCCGCTAATTTCCAGTGTATTGGAAACGGCTTCGTCAAACCCATGGTCCTGCTTGAGACGATCGGCAAAATAGTTAAAGCCACCGGAGGCGATGGCTACTTTCCAGCCCGCACTTTTCAGCCCTTTAATTAAGGCCAGTAAACCCGGCATTAACGGCATATTATCAGCAACCTCCTGCAGAATTGAAACGGGTGCTCCTTTTAACTTGCTGACGCGTGTCCGTAAACTTTCATTAAAGTCCAGCTTGCCCTGCATCGCCAACTCAGTAACGGCAGCCACCTGCTCCCCCACTCCATAGAGGCGCGCTATTTCATCAATGCATTCAATTTGAATGGTCGTTGAGTCCATATCCATCAGCACCAGACCAGGTTTACTCCAATCCGGAAAATGTGTCATCAGGGCAAAATCCATATTGTTTTCTTTACAAAATGTATCGATTTTTGCTTTTAAATCTTTTGGGTTGGCATTTAACTGCAAACGCATCACTGTGACTTGCTCAATCACCTCAGGTGCATGCAAACGCAGCGTAGACACCTGCCCGCGACTTAATAGCTGTAATAAGCTGTTTAATTGCCCGCAGTTAAATTGACTCGCCATCACAACCAGAGATGCTTTTTCGGTGAAGTTTGCTGTTGCTTTCTCTGTAAATTGGTTATTTTCATAAAACAACTCATCCAATCCACTTACTTGTTGTTTTACCTGGTCTTTCCAGTGCAGCAAAGATTGAGTGCTTGATTGAACTAGAAGATTTTGTATCGTTTCCACTGTAGAATACCTATGCGTATAAATACCTAACTCATTTCCGTATGAGAATAGGTTAAGTATTTGAATTGAAATAATGACGCACAAGATAACTATTGCAATTTATCATTGCAAGCCGCTTCGAGAGGAATGATAAGAAATGAAGAAAAAAATGTATTATCTGTTACGTACATTACAAATACTTGGCTTGATTCTTGTCTGCACGGTTATTCTTTACCAATTCAGTATATTGGAAAGAAGCGCAAACCAAGTTAAATATCAGCAGAGCGAACATTTTGCCGCTTCATTAATCAACTTGGCTGCCGCGCGCGCCAGCCACTATCTTTCTTCACAAAAACTAACAGATCTGGAGCAGTTTATTGATGACTTAAGCACGGATCCCATGGTGAGAAATGCCAGCATATATGATGATTTAGGAAAGCTAATCTATCAGTCAGATAAGATGCTGCCCTTAACGAATTTATTAAGCACGGCTAGCGATAATAGGCAAACGCTAAAAGCAGTTCCCTATATTGAAGAGTTATATAAAGAGGACAAAAAAATAGGATATATTCGCATCAATCTAGAGCAACAAAAAGCCCTTGCCATGATCGATGCTTATCAGAAAACAAGCCAGTCGACTATGTTGTTGTTGTTAATTCTCTCTTTGCTGGCAGGCACCATTGTTATGGCGCTGTTGTTTAGAAGGTTGGAAAATGCTTATTACTACCTAGCCAAACGTATCTATCTGTCGATAAGAAAAAACCGCATTTACTGGTAATGATGAGGGCTGTTAACCTTTAGAGACCATTACGGCTGGCAGCATCCGTTTTTTGTGCATAAAAAAACCTTAATGAGGCCATTAAGGTTTTTTAGAGTCTTTATTTATTGGCGATTATTTAGCAAAATTTTCGGCAACAAAATCCCAGTTCACTAATGCCCAGAAACCATTTAAGTAGTTAGGACGCGCATTACGGTAATCGATGTAATATGCGTGCTCCCATAAGTCAACCGTTAGCAGTACTGTCACGCTTTCATCGGTTAATGGCGTTGCTGCGTTTGAGGTGTTGACAATTTCCAGTCCACCATCTGCTTTTTTCACTAGCCATGTCCAAGATGAACCAAAGTTGTTCACTGCTTTCTCATTCCAAGCAACTTGAAATTCCGCAAAAGAGCCAAAGCTTTTATTGATAGCTTCGGCAACCGCACCTGTTGGCTCGCCACCTGCATTGGGTGCTAAACAGTTCCAGTAAAAAGTATGGTTCCATACTTGTGCAGCATTATTGAATAATGGACCTTCACTTGTTTTAATGATCTCTTCCAATGATTTATTTGCTAAATCAGTTCCTTCAACAAGGCCATTTAATTTTTGCACATAAGTGGCATGGTGTTTTCCATAATGGAACTCAAGTGTTTCTGCCGATATATGCGGCTCTAAAGCATCTTTTGCGTAAGGTAGAGCAGGTAATTCAAAAGCCATGATTTTTATCTCCTAATAAAAGTAATTACGGATATACGAAGTTATAGACCCAAACTCATTGAATAACCACTATCTGCATTTAATTTGTTTGTTTTTTTATTTCAGCATGTTAGCTAAACGTTAAAATGCATTTAAAGTTATTCGAGTATAAATTGATTCTCAACAATAATTTGATCTAAGTCAATAGATATATTATAAAATGAAGGCTCAGCTGAGATAGAGCATTAACCCTATTCTTTGTGGTATTTTGTTACTACTCAAATTTAGGTAGAATCGAATAAAATAACTAGCGGATATTAAAAATGGAAACTTTAGATAAAATTAAGAAACAAATTAGCGACAATGCAATTTTACTGTACATGAAAGGCTCTCCAAAGCTGCCAAGCTGCGGTTTTTCTTCACAAGCATCACAGGCATTAATGCAGTGTGGTCATCCCTTTGCTTATGTCGATATCTTACAAAACCCCGATATTCGCGCTGAGCTGCCGAAATATGCGCAGTGGCCGACCTTTCCACAACTATGGGTAGAGGGTGAATTAATTGGTGGTTGTGACATTATTTTAGAGATGTTCCAACAAGGGGAACTGCAGCCAATTATTAAAAAAGCAGCGGAAAAAGCTGCAGAAAAAGCGCAATAACCCAGCTTAGTTACATCACCTCAATATGATGCAGATTCTGCATCTTGAGGTGCTCTTATCTCACTTCGCCAAGCAGTGATAAAAAATTTTATGTCTGATAAAAAAGTAGTGATTGGTTTAACGAATCCTAAAAGTGCCACTAATGTCGGTGCAATAATGCGTGCCGCGGGATGTTTTAGTGTGGATGCCGTTTTATACACCGGTACTCGCTACGATCGCAGCGTCAAACTCAACACGGATACTAAAAAAATAGCGGCCTCCACTCCGTTAACCAAGGTGGAAAGTTTACTGGAAAAGACAAGCAATGATATGCAGGTTATCTGCATCGAGCTTGTTGAAGGCGCCGCCCCACTGCCGACTTTTAAACACCCGGATAAAGCTCTGTATATATTTGGCCCTGAAGATGGAACACTCAAGCAATCTGTTATAGATCAGGCCGATGCTGTTATTTACATTCCAACCTCGGGCTGCATGAACCTGGCGGCAACCGTTAATGTCGTGCTTTACGACAGGCTGGCTAAATCTACAAACCATAGCACGGACAATGATTTAATTCGCAAAAGCAGAGATACTAATAATAGAGTGAAAGTGAAACTCTCATAAAATTGGATATATAGCATAATTTTATCAAATAAGGCTCCTATTGAACTTGACAAGATGTATAATGGATTTGTTATCTTAAAAACAGCATTGTTATTGATTTCAAACTAATAATAACAACATTATTAAACTTTCAATCATTTAAATTTTTAACAAGAAAGGAAGAATTTATGGGAAATGTACTTGATTTGGTGAAAAACGCCCGCCGTAGAAATAAACTAAAACGTGAAAT
This sequence comes from Psychromonas sp., assembly GCA_041586895.1. GTDB lineage: Bacteria > Pseudomonadota > Gammaproteobacteria > Enterobacterales > Psychromonadaceae > Psychromonas. The sequence goes on from JBFGZH010000043.1 coordinate 8,762, forward strand.
TGCCGATCATGAAAAGAAAATTCGTGATAACCGTAAACGTGCCGAGTTACTGATAAACCTTCAGGATTACATTGAAGCGGATATGAGCTATGCTGATATTATGAATATCATTAAAACGATGCGCTCTGATTATGAAGATCGTGTCGATGATCATATTATTAAAGTTGCCGAAATTTCCAAAGAACGTCGTGAACTTGCTAAACAAATCAATGAATTCAGTATGCAGGAACAAAATAAATAACGGCTCTTAGTCTGAAACAGGGATAGCCTCACTATCCCTGCCAGCCCTACTCTTCACCAGTGCACTCTATTTTGTTTGCCTGATAACCACTTGGTCAGCTTTGTGTTTTTTAACCCCTTATTAGCCAAACAACAATTACCCGATAATGAAATTCATTTATGGTGCCTTGATCCTCGACAGATTAGCATTGCCCACAAATTAGATTCATTAATCACTCTGCTTAGTAAAAGCGAAGTGCAGAAAGTGCAACGCTATCGCCAGCCTCAAGGGCAGCATGATGCGTTAATTACACGCCTTTTTATTCGTTCTGTTTTAGCTTTATATACAGAGCAGAATGCGCAAGATCTGCAGTTTTCAATCACTGCACACGGCAAACCTGAGCTCGACAATTCATCCCTACCCATACGTTTTAACCTCAGTCATAGCAATCACTTAATTGTTTGTGCTGTATGTTTAAATCATGATATAGGCTGTGATGTAGAAAGCCTGACCAGAAAAATTAATATAGAGAGTATTGCCAAACGCTATTTTTCAGCCCATGAGTATCAATCACTACAAATGCTTTCACCTGCGGCACAGAAAACACGATTTTTTGAATACTGGACACTCAAGGAAGCCTTTGTCAAAGCCACTGGTTTGGGCATCAGCCAGGGATTAAATAGCTTTAGTTTTAACATCGCTGCAGCAGAAAAAACAACCTTTAACGATAGGATCACACTGAGCTTCTCAGAAAAGAGTAAGCTACAGAACAATCAACACTGGTACAGTTGCCTGAGCTATCTTGAGCAAAAGCATTGCATCGCTATCTGCGTAAAAAATGACAGCAACAGAAAAAAGCTTAAAATTAAATATTTTCAGGGCAATGATTATTTAACGAAAGAATAACGTCAATCAAACCCCTTCACGCCAGCATCGAAGAGGTTTATTTTCAGAGGAGATATTTATCTTGTTTAGCTGCCTGCTAATCCGCCTGCCACAGCTCATGTTCAGGATCAATTTTTTCAGAAAGAGTAAGCTCCACGCCCATATCTACTAACTCCTGAATAGTGAGATGATCATCTAAGGTCATCCCGTAAAACTTATGATCAGGGTCGATTTTTTCAGAAAGGACAAGCTCCACGCCCATATCTAATAACTCTTTAATTGTTAAGTCATCAACAAGATTCATTGATTGACCCGCTTTATTATGAAATAACATACTTTTCTCCTTATCAGCTGCTATCTAACCCAGCTACAACAATAATACTTACTACTCACTGAGGTATACACCTACTTACAATCTTAGTCTAAGTTGCCTTTTTTTAGGCGAAGAAAGCTCAGTTAAATTGTCGAGCTTAAATTTAATAAGCAATCAACTCATCACACCGGATACTTTACAACCTGGGGCTGAAGTTAATTTCTTTTTGACATACAGTGGGAGTCCATATAAGGCCCTAATAATAGCCTGATTTAATGTTTAAAAACTCAGTGGCTACGATATAAATTCCACCCTTTTCCTGTACGCGTAAGACTTTTGCCCGAATATTTAAAGGAGGGAAGTGATGATCTCGTGTTGCCAGTAGGACTTGTATTTGATCATCCGGATTGATATTCGCTTCAATGAGTTGGATTGACATGCCTGAACTGCTTAAATTTTTACAGGTTCCCTGTAATTCGGCATCACCAGCTCTTACCGTGACAGCCGCATCAATCGCCATACGCCGAAAAATACGCCTTTCATCATTTGTTATTAACACATAGCCTCCCACGCTTCGATAAAGCGGTCATTTTTTACATGCGCAAAGCTGCTCATAAAAAAGGCTGTTTTTCAGTTCTAAGGTGGCAAGGGCTTCGCCTACCAGCCAACTCTGTATGAGCATACAGACAAGAAAGCAGTTCTATCATCGTCTTTTGCCAGCATATGGGTAAAGTGCTGAGTATGTATGTTGAAGTGCTTTACGCTTATGTAAACAAATATAATCTGACTATAAAGTTAACCCTTAAAAGTAAATTTGCAAGCTCAGTCATTATTTATTTTTATTTTGAAAAAATATAAGCAGACTTTTCCGTTCTGAAAAGCAAAACTGTGCTCGCTGGACAGCGTTTAAGTTAGTGCTCTGAAATTAAAGCATCACGGATCTCTTCAGGAAGAGGCTGTAAGCGTTTCTCTTTGTCCAGGCAAACCATTTCAATATCAGCGATCACAGCAGCTTTTATTGCACCGGGACGCCACACTTCTTGCCGCCATAGTGTTTTGTATTTTCCATCGAGTTTAAAAGTGGTGCGAATATCGCAGACCTCGGCAAACTCTACGCCATCCTGAAAGATCAGATCGGCTTTATAAACAGCAAAACCTAGCCCTTTTTCACGCCATAATTTATCAAGCCTGACACTATCGATAACGTGCTCTCTTGCTCGCTCAAAATATTTTAGAAAATTGGGATGGTATACGACACCGGAGTGATCGGTATCTTCATAATAAATTTGTACGGAGTGATGGTAAATTTTAGTCATTATTTTATTCTCTATTTAACATCAATATTAACCTCGAAAAGTAAACTGAATTGTTCGACAAAATTTACAACAAATTATACACTGCTGTTATTCATAACTTAATTAAAATAAGAAGATAGCATGTCATTTATCAGTAAAGTCCGTTGTGCTTTAACCCTTGGCCAAGGGTTACTCATCGAAAGTGAAACATTAAAAACCAGCAACGATCCCATCTCTTTTTTTGAAAAATGGTTAGCTGAAGCGGAAAATGCAGGCATTATTTTACCTGAGTCGATGTCACTTGCCACCTGCACACCAGAAGGCCGCCCTTCTTCACGCGTTGTATTATTAAAAGAAGTGAACCACAAGGGATTTGTTTTTTTTACTAATTACGCTAGCCATAAAGCCGCTGAATTAGAAGCCAACCCCTATGCGGCATTGTTATTTCATTGGAATATGCTGCAACGCCAAGTGCGTATTGAAGGCCGAGTCGAACGCATCAGCACGGAAGAGTCCAACGCTTATTTTCAAACCCGAGGACGTGGCAGCCGCATCGGTGCCTGGGCATCCCATCAAAGTGAAGAGCTGGCTGATCGGGAAACATTAATACAACGCGTTCAACATTTTGAAAAGAAATTTGCCGGCAAAGAAGTGCCGCTGCCTGAATTTTGGGGTGGTTACCGCGTAATACCGGAGCGTATCGAATTCTGGCAAGGCAAAGCGGATCGTCTCCATGATCGCTTTGTCTATACAGCGGCCGATGATGGTTGGCAAGTCAAGCGCTTAAACCCATAATATAACATCTGGTGTCTACCTGCTTCCTGCACAACACCGTCAATTCCGCACTAAGCATGGCAGCAAACCGCTAGCGTCGTTTGCCTTATAACCAGCCATGCTTGGCAAACATTTCAGCCAGCGCGTCTAATTCAGCATCAATATGCCTGCCCCAGTCAATCCCATTTTCAAGGCCCCCGATCTGGCGCATAAACCAGTTGTAAAAGGTTTTATTTTCAAAGGCACCGTGCAGATAGGTCGTATAAATATTATTCTCCTGCCAGCCTAAACCTGAGTGCATAAAAGGCAACACGCTTTGTGATGCTCGCGTTTTACCATGATGGATTTCATAACCTGTTATGCTATCCCCCAACCAGTTAATCGTTGTTTGCCGTGTCGACTTATTGCCGCAGATCTCCGTTTGCAAAGCAATTAAGTTTAAAGCATCTTTATCGCCATCTTCGATATTTAATGGATCTAAAATTTGCTTGCCTAATATTTGTAAACCACCGCAAATCCCTAAGATCAGTCTGCCACTTTCTTTAAACTGCGCAATACGCTCATCCAGGCCAGTCGCTATTAGAAAATTTAAACTAGCACCGCTATTTTTACTTCCCGGTAAAATAAGTGCATCAAAATCAGTAAGATCCATATTTTGATGAACGGGTACTAGATTGATATCATGCTGATAAAGCAGGGGATCAAATTCATCAAGATTGGAAGCATAAGGATAATAGATAAGGGCGATATTGAGTTGTCCGCGCTGCCACTTTCTTCCCAGACGAAAACTGTCTTCCTCTGGTAACTGATGGCGATAATAAGGTAAATTTGCCACCGTCGGAATACCGGTCTTTTCCTCAAGCCAGTCCATCGCATTACCTAATAATTTAGCATCTCCTCTGAATTTATTAAGCACAAACCCCTTGATCAGTTTCTGCTCTTCTGCTGATAAGCATGCCCAGGTCCCAAGCAGATGTGCAAAGGAGCCGCCGCGATCAATGTCTGATACTAAATACACATCCGCCTGGCATTCCAGTGCAACGGCCATATTAACAATATCACCGGCACGCAGATTGATTTCCGCCGGACTGCCGGCGCCTTCTATCACAATCTGCTGATACTCATTCTGCAATGCCTGCAATGATTGCTGTACTTCAGACCATAAGTGCTTTTTGCGCTCCATCCACGGCATGGCGCTGATTTTACTATCGACCTTACCGTTAACAATAACTTGACTGAAGGTATCGGCACTCGGCTTTAATAACACCGGATTCATCAATACACTGGGAGTTGCCTTTGCTGCGACTGCCTGTAAATATTGCGCACGACCGATTTCCAGTCCATCCTCTGTAATCGCTGCATTATTACTCATATTCTGTGCCTTAAAAGGCGCAACTTTTACACCGCGGTTTGCCAGTAAACGACAAATTGCTGTCACAACTAATGATTTACCGGCGTC
>JBFGZH010000044.1:0-13650 GCA_041586895.1 Psychromonas sp.
GCCGACTAACCGCGCAAGCATTTAATATTTATCAGCTATGACACTGTCACAAATGTGCATAAGGGTGTATAATGACACTGTCATATCATATCATATTTAAAAAAAGGGGGCTTTATGCGTACCAGGTTAATCGACGATCCCGACTATTTTGCCCGGCAGCACGCCTGGTTTGTCAATCAGTTTGAAAATGCCCGCGGGGTGTACTCCTTTGCCAATTACGCCCGCGCTAAAATCAAGTTTAACCGCCTGCGCGGCATCGATGGTTTTTTACTGTCCGGCGAGGATTTAAAAACCATGCGCGCTGATCTGACCCCGGAAGGTTCAAAGCTGCTGGCGAACGCCCTGGCCGCGCATAAAAAACGCCACAAGAAAAAAGCCACCGATGCTCAGTTTACCAAAAAGCTGCAGGCCGATATCGACGTGTTGACCCTGAATAAGCTGAATAGCTATTGCCGCGCGCAAAACAAAGACCAGGCCACGGTGCTCACCGAGCTGATCAACCGCCTTGCCGATAAGTGACACTGTCACAGTAAAGTTCATTACTTTTGCCGCTTTGGCCCGGCAATTAAAGCGAAACCCGATCACCACAAAATAACGCGCTTTAGGCCGTTAAACTGTAATTAACTTACAACACCCCAAGAGCCAAAAAGCCCGCGTTAAACGCAGGCTTTTGCTTGCCCGGCTTTAAATTTGCCGCCAGTCCTTTATTTTAAGCTGTTAAAAACGCTGTTTAACATAATAGTCATTAACTGCAGCCTTATTTTCCGCACTCCTTGCACGTCCAGCCGCCGACCTTGGTATTAAGCAGCTTCCAAAGTACCAGCAGCACCAGCCAGCCCCCGGCGGTGCAGATAGTCAGGGCAACATGCACCAGGAGCATGATCAACCCGGTTTTGTTGGTGTTGCGCATATGGATGGTTTTCCTGCTGCATTGCTTGCAGTGTTTCAGTGTTTCTTCAATCGCCTTGCTCATTGTGTCACTCCTTGATAGTGGTTGTTGCTATTGAAAAGAAAGCGATGCAGATCGCCTTTTGTTAATATAAGGTAATACATTTAGTATTACTTTATTGATTTTTTAATTATTATAGTTACACTACTTAGTAATACAAACAGTATTACTAAAAAGGGTGATGATAATGGCAAAAATAATAGCAGTGGCAAATCAGAAGGGCGGCGTCGGCAAAACCACGACCACCATTAACCTGGGCGATACCCTGGCAAAGAAAGGCCAGCGCGTGCTGGTTGTCGACCTCGACCCGCAGGGCAATCTGTCAAAAGTGGTGTCCGGCGGTGAGGTTAAGTTCGACCCGAACGTGATGGATCTGTTTGCCAAGGATAACAAAGCGGACATTGCGCAGATGATCCGCCCGGTCGAGGGCAGTGACGGCTTTTATTATATTCCGACCGACATCAGATTAAGCCGGGTGATTGAGTCCGGCCTGACCTTGAGTTTCAGGGAGGTGCGTTTAAGTCGCCATCTGGAAAAAATCGCCGCGCAGTTTGATTTTATTTTATTGGACTGCCCGCCGAATTTATCGCTGACGACGACCAACGCCATCGTTGCCGCGGATCTGTTTTTAATTCCGGTGAACAGCGGCGTGTTTGCCCTGGATGGTTTGGAAGACTTGCTCGACGCGCTTAACGAAGTCAGCCAGGCGGAATCTTTAAATTATTACGTGTTCCGCAATGAAGTGGCCGCGCAAAATAAAGTGATTAACGGCGCTATCGATGAAGATTTAAAGCAGATTGCCGCGCCGCGCATTCTCAATGCCCGCGTGCGCCGCTCTGAGCACATCGGCCAGGCCTCCTTTATGTCACTACCGCTGAGCCGCTACAAAAAGGGCTCGACCGCCATCAATGATTATAATTCCCTGGCAAAAGAGCTTGTCGAGTTACTGAATGTTTAATAAAGTAATACTGTCAGTATTACTAAAGAGTGAAAGCGATGAATTTAAAAGATAGAAAACGCCGCACCGAGCGACCTAAAAGCACCCAGCCATTGACGACCCTCGCCAATGCCGCGGCGCAGAAGAAAAGCAAGCAGGAGCCGCCGACCTGCTATCGTTTCAGCGATTACGACAAGGCGGAAATCGCGCTGGCGGTTGCCAACGTCAAGACCACAAGCAAAGTGACCCCGGCCAAGCTGCTGAAAGCCCTGGTGCGCTTGAATAATTCGGGACACGTTAACGAGGAGGAATTAGCAAGAATGATTGAATCATTGTAATACTGTTAGTATTACAAAATAGTTAAGCAGTAAACAAAAAGCCGGTCCGAGGCGGCCACCTCAAACCGGCATACATAACAACCAAACTACTAAGGATCATTATTATGTTGAATAAGTCTAGCACGACCACCGCCAAGGGCGCAAAAATCCTGTTTATCGACTTTATGAAATTATCGATTGCCGAGCGCAAAGCGCATATTGAGAAATATTCACCGAACATGCTGGAGGCACAAAAGCGCGCGGTGCTGCATTAATATGGTGTGACCGGTCACAGAATACTAAAAGGGCTTATTGCCCTTTTTATCGAAATACAAAATCAATATAGGAATTCAAATGCCAGAAAACAACAAAGTAAAATCTGACGGCTCAACGGCTTCTTATTACGAATTGCCAGAAAGCGCCAGCGAACTGCAGCACTTAATCAGTTTTAAAGATATGAATGCGCAAATGGGGGAGATCTTTCGCGCAACCTATCGTTACGGGCAAGTTGAGCATTCCGAAAAAATAAGAGATGCAAAGAAAATTAAATTTTACATTGAGGCCGAAATTAAGCGCTTAGAACAATATGAAAGCTAATAGGGAATTTTATGGTCACTCTAAAAACATTCAATGGCCCGCTAGATAACCTGTTCAGTTCTGGTTACGTGTCATTTAAAACCGAACTTGGCATTGAGGGTTTGGTTAAACAATCAAAGTCTCGGGTTGATTTTCTAGCTTTAGCGTCAGTTAATCCAGGAAAAGGTAACTTCAAAAAATTTCTCACAGCCATTAAGTCCGAATATAAAGCTATCTATATTTGGGAAATAATGAATGGACGATTAGAGAAAATGCTTTTGAAAAGTGGGTTTGAAGAATGCTCAGAAATTACCGTAGATTCTATATCTAAAGGCGTTAAATTTGTAAAAAACTAATATAGGAAATTTTGAATATGAACCAACTTAATCTAACTGATAGCGAAAAAGCCAAATTAGCTGAAATTCTTAGCTATGTTGCGCAGGAGACGAATAAAGAAACCTGTGGCACATCCAAAGGCGACCTGGACTTTAAACCTTACTCGTTTTTTGTAGGCTACCTTCACGCCCTGGCGGGTGCTGAAATAGAATTAATCCAACCCGGCGATAAATAAGGAAACGTTATGGACATTGACGGCAAAATATACTCATACCCGACCATGAGCATGGCGCTAAATCAAAGCCACTTGTTGGAGCTGCACCGGGAGTTAATCGACGAATTAAGAAAAGAACTGGCTGAATTCAAGAACGAAAAAAACTGGACGCGCTCCTATAATGCCCAGGGCGACCTGATCCCCGAGTTTGCCCTGTATATTCCCAGGCTGCCGCACCTATAGCTCGTACAGCTCTTTAATCCGCCGCTGTTCGTGCAGTTCGGCGATCCGCTCGCGCACTTCGCGCTGCTGTTTGGCGGCCTCGCTTAAATGGTGGCCCTTGAGTTGCCCGCCGCCGCCTTTCTTCTTGGCGGTGCGCTCGCTGACGACTTTCAGATAATGCTGGTTATGCTGATCCTGATGAAAACATTTATCGCAGATGCGCTGCTTGCTTTTGTCTTCGTGCCAGCGCTTAAACTCAACCGCTTCTTTGCTTTGCATACATTTGTTGCAGTACAGTAACCCCATTTAAGTCTCTCCTTTATTTAATGTGACACTGTCACACTTTAACCGCACCGATTTTTTCAAACACTTCTCTGAACTTCTGCGGGTTCGGTCCCATGTAGGTGAGCAGCGATCCCTTGGTGATGCCGTTGGTTTTGTCGCCGTTGGGCAGTCGGTAGTTAATGCGCCCGCGCGGAAAACACTGCATAAACTCGATTAATGGCTGCATCCAGCTTTCCGACATCGAGCTAAAAGTGATGCAGATTGCCTCTGTCACCTTGCCGCTTTTATATTCTTCAACCAGCTTGCGCGTCCATTCACTATTGCCGGGAATGTCTTCTGTGATGCAGTGCCCGCGCACCTGGCATTTTTTCTTTTTGCAGTTTGGCTTACATGCCTTTTCACCTTTTGAAAACGGGTGGTTCATCCACACTCGGCCGGACCAGGGCTGCGTCAGGCCGTTGCTTTCCTTTGTGTAAAACCGTTTCGCTTTGACCGTCTGGTTGGCGATCGCTGAACTGGCCGGATCTAAGTCGATGCCGCCCATGACTTCGCGCGCCAGCTCGATAATGGCCGCCTCGGTATAATATTCCGTGTTGCCGCTGTCCTGGTTAACCTGTTGATGTCCCATATCAGGCCACCCTGCTTAGCGTTTGTTCGCGCAGTGACGGATGCTTGATAAAGGTGGTCGGCAGCTTGCGCCCGTTGCGGACTCTGTGCGCGGTTTTGACAATCAGCTTGTGGTCAATCATCCAGCTGACGGTGCAGTCTATCACCGCGTCGGGGTTGTTCAGCGCCAGGCTGGCTTTCATCTCCGAGACGGTGCGCCCTTCGCAGCTGCCGCAAAAGGCCAGCAGGGTATTGACGATTTCAAAATCTATATTGCTTTGCTTTTTCATGTTGATCACCCCTAAACCGGCTCAAGTTCGGCGTTGTAGTTAACCGCCACCATGTCGCTGTCTTTGACGACACCTTCCTGCAGCACGTTGACCGTGTACAGCCAGTTTTTGGCAAACTCTCTGACCTCTTTGCTGGGCCGCAGCCCGCCGCGCGGGCTGGCGCAGAAAGATGCCTCGCCGCTTTCCGGATCAAGGGTTGCCATGCGTGCGCAGCCGCTCTGATGCATATACAGAAGGGTGCGCGCCTCAAAGAGACTGCCGTCGCTGCGCTGCATCTTGGTTTTTTCCGGCCAGATGATCAGATGATGCTCGCCGTTGTGGTAGATACCCGCGCCGGTGTTGTGCGCCAGCTGCTGCTTGAGGCGGATCACCTCTTCCACGGCGTTGAGCATACGGCGTTTTTCGTCTTTCAGCTCCTTGCGGTATTCCTTGGTCTGTTTTTCCAGGGTTTCAATGCGTTTGTTGCGCTCCACGGCCTTGGCTTTTTGGCTTTTAACCAGGCGGTTGAGTTTTTTCACGTTGCCCATGGCGGTGATTTCCTGCTGCAGCTCGGTGATTTTCTTTTTCGCGATGCTCAGCTCCTGATCTTTAACCAGGCTGACCTTAGCCAGTTTGTCGGCGGTCAGCAGGATGGAGTGGCACTCTTTCAGCTCGGCGGCCTGGTCGGCAATTTCGTCTATTTTCAGCTGCAGTTCATCATTCTGCTGCGCTATGGTCAGCTGCTGGTCGTTGATCAGCTCCTGCAGCGCACTGATCTGCTGGCGTGCTTCGCTCAGCTGGCGGCTGTCCTGGGCTAGTTCGTCGGCTTCGAGGTTGTTGCTGATAATCAAAGCCTGCAGCAAATCAAAGGTGCCGGCCTGTGCTAGTTCTGTTGGGGTCATGGTTGCTCCTGCAGTTGTTTGCTTTTGCTGCTGATCTGCGCGATCAGCTTGATGCTTTGCTTGTGCTCGGGCGCGGCGTCGCTGTAGCCGTAGGCGGTGGCGAGTATATGCTCGCTGCGGTTAAACAGGCTGAGATTGCCGATCACTACGTTGCTTTTGTCGCCGTCGATAAAGCGGATTAAATCGGTGCTTTTTAGGGGGGTTTCCGGGTGATGCTGCTGCCAGAGCACGCGATGCTTGGCTTCCCAGATATTCGGCTCGCCGGTTTTGATCTCGATATAGCCGTCCACGTTGGTGCGCTCGCTGCCGATCGGTCGTGAGCGAATATGGCCGCCGCCCTTTTTAAAGCTGCCGCTGTTGGCTTTCATCAGACCCTTGGTGCCGGCATTCCAGCTTTTCTTTCCTTTTTGAAAGTGACCGCTGCGCCCGCTTTTGATCCTGTGGTTTTTCAGGTAGCAGCAGATCTGTTTGCCGGTAATATTGCTGTTAAAGGTTTTCTGAAAGTTGGCGGTCAGCTCGTTGCGCTCCTGCTGCGGGTAGTGCGTGCGCAGCCAGGCAATCTGCTCGGCGCTGAACAGCGGCGACACGCCTTTTTTGGCGCCGCGTTTGCGTCCGGTTTTGATTTTTAAGTTGTAGCGCAGGTTTTTAATGCTGCTTTTGCTTTTGTTAAGCTGAAAGTGGGCATTAAAGGCGGCGGTCAGCTCGTTGATGTCGAGCTGCAGCGCGTGTGCTTTGATAAAGGCGATATGCTCGCCCTGGTATTTGAATCTTTTCATCGCTGCGCCAGCCCCGGCAGCACCGCTTTCGGCTTGCACAGATCCGGCAGCTCGCGGGATTCGCCGAGCTTGACCGCTTTTTTGGCGTCCAGCTCCAGGCGTGCGTTGTTGATGATCTGCGCTGAGATGCTGCTGATCGATTTGGCGCGGTGAATCTCTTCCTTGAGTTGTTCGCCGCTAAGCTCTTCGTCGCCCAGCCGTTCGAGCTGCGCAAAGAGCGCGTTATTTAGATCAATTCCGCTGTTTTTCATCATTACCCCTATGGTTTAAACCTGAATAGGGGTAATGTACACTTAAAGTGTTTTTATGTCACCATTTGGTGATGATTTAGATCAATATCAAATTGATATTATTTATAATTTTTTGCTGACTGAGACCGCCTTGCCGATGATATGCAGCTCCTGCAGCTCTTCTTTGCTGGCTACGCGCTCGCTTTCCCAGTTGGCCGGGTTGGTCACGCTGATGGTGTAACCATGGCCGAGCTCGTCCGGGCGCAGCCAGCGGAAGATCACCTTGCCGCCGGGTTTAACGGCAAAAATGCCCGGCTCGTGCGGCACGGTAATGCTGCCGTCCACTTCGACCTCGTCGCCGTCTTCAATATAGGGGGCCATCAAGTCGCCTTCGGCGGTAAAGACGTTTTCGCGCACTTCGCTGCGGTAGTCGTTTTCGCCGGCTATCCAGCCGATGCTGCAGTTAAAGTGCGGGGTCAAGGCAATCAGGTTTTTCAGTGAGATAGCTTTAATTCCAGACTCCCAATTGCTGATCTGCTGCGGCGTGCCGTCGATCAGTTTGGCGCACTGGCGCTGGGTTAGCCCGCTGTTGTTGCGTGCCTGGCGAAAGCGCTCGCCGATCTCTTTGTTTAGTTTGTCTTTCATATGCGTCCTGTGTTGATTTTGCTTTGCTGTAAGTTTACACGCAAAGTGTATTTGATTTTCAAAATTCATTGCCAATATTTGGTCTGTGTGTATTATATTCACCCATAGTGAATATGAGTGAGGCTTTTAGTGGATTTTAGAGAGTGGATTAAAAAAGTCGGCGGCATTGATTTAGCCGCCCGGGTGCTAGATGAAAAAGCGCGCACCGTGGCGAGCTGGCATTGCGGCGACCGCGCCCCGTCTTTTCAGGCGGCGCTGAATATTGTTAAGAAAACCCATGGCCTGGTCGATTATAACGGCATTTACCGCTCCTTTGCCGAGCTGCGCAATAATAAGAAGGCGAAAAAATTATGCTGATGATTGCGCTGATTGGCGCCGGTGAAGAAAAGCGCGCCCGCGTGGCCGAGCAGATTCAAGCGCTTTCCGCGCATGTGGCTATCTTTGATCTGCGCTATCCGCGTGATACACCAGGGCGCCTGCGGGTGCTAAAGAAAATCATCAATGCGCGCAGCCCGTACCGCCAGAGCCTGCTGCTGCTGTCGGTTAAATCCGAGCCCGAGGCGCAGCTGCTGCGCGAGCAGGGCGCGCTTTTTGCGGTGGTCGAGGGTCGCCAGCCCGATGCGGTGGCGATTCACCCGGGTGATCTCTTTGTTACCTATAAACGCCGTGATTCCCGCCATTATCTGACCGCCGCGGCAATGTTTTCCGAGGCGCGCCGCCGTTATCAGCAAAGGCGCAGAAAATGAAACAGGCGCAGTTTGTTAAAAACGCTATTTTTCAGGCGTTAAAGGCCAGGGGCTACAGCGATTATCAGGCGCAAAGTGGCGCGGACGCGGGGGAACGTCACTACCTGAGCGGCAGCAACTTTAAACCTAATGCGCTGGATGCCTGCCTGCAGTATGCCCTGCGCTTTGTCGGCAAAGCGAAAAAATAGAGGGCTTATGAGCATCAGCCGCGCGCGGATCAATCAACTTTTTGAACTCTGGGCGCGCTGGTGTGTGTCCGGCTCGGTCCTGCCGCCCTCGGGGGCGTCTATTTTATCGAAAATGGTCGATAACCGCGGCCTGCTGTTGTTTGCCAGTGGCGGGGCTAAGTCCCCTAACCTGGACTGTATTGAGGCGGATATTGAACGGGCGTTATCCCTGCTGTTTGTCAGCGATCCGACCACGGTCAAGGTGTTGCGCTTTGAATACCTCGGGCGCTTTAAAAGGGAAGATAATACCCCGGTCAACCAGCTGCGCAAGGCCGCTTCGCTGGGTATGAGTATTCGCACCTATGAACGCCGCCTCAGCAAGGGCCGGCGCTTTGTGATTGAACAATTAAGGAAGAGTAAACAATGCTAGAAAAGATGCTGCAGCAGTTTGATTTGTCGCCATTGGTGGCGGTGGTCGATATCGAGACGCTATCCACGGGCATCAATGCCAAGATTTTAAGCGTCGGCTGCGTGCTGGTTGACGTGCTCGACGGGCGCAGCGTGGCTGAATTTTATCAGCGCGTGGAGATGGACACCCAGCTGCAGCGCGACAGCGACCAGGACACTATTCGATGGTGGTCTGAGCAGAACAAGCGCAATAATGCCGCCTTTCGCGAGGTGTTTTGCAGTGATCTGCACCGTTTGCCGCTGAAAACCGTGCTGCTTGAGTTTGAGCGCTTTCTGTCGCTGCATTTCGGCCAGACAAAGCGGCAGGTGATGGGCAACGGCCCGGAGTTTGACAATGCCATTCTCGCGCACGCTTACCAGCAGTGCGGCTTAAGTCCCGCCTGGCATTATGCCGGCAATCAAAGCCTGCGCACCGTGGTGTGGATGGGCCGCGTGTTGCTCGGGGTTGATCCCAAGTACGGGGAAAACGCCGGTATTAAACATCACGCGCTTGATGATGCCCGCCATGAAGCGCGCTATCTGCTCGATATTATGCAGGCATTACAGGCGAAATGTAACGACTGACCTTTGCGCTGGCATTGGCGCGCTCAGTGCCGGTTATTCTTTGACTAATCTGAGGGCCCTATGCGCCAAACCATTACCATTAAACTGTCTGACACTGTCATAAAGCGCCATGCTGCAGATGATCAGGTTTATCAACTAAAAGATCCGCGCCACAACCTCTATCTGCGCTTTCATAAATCACGAATTAAAGCCACCTGGTACTTTGTAAAGTACGCTAAAAATAAAGCAATCTGGCATAACTTAGGACCCTGGCCGACCATTACCGCTAAAGCCATGCTCGCGCAGCTGCCGGATCTGGCTGCACAATTGGCGGTTAAACATGATGACAAAAGCATCGGCTTCGGCGAGTTCGTCACCGTCGGGCAGTTGCTTGATTGGTATTTAAGGCGCAGCCAGTCACTTGCCGATCTGTCTAAAACCCGTAAGCGGGCAATAAAATCCTACATCAATAAGCATTTAAAGCCGCGCCTGGGGGATTTTAATATTGAGTCATTAAGCAAGTTTTTAATTGACCAGCACCTTATGCAGCCGCTGCAGGTGAAGTATAAGCCCAGCTATCTGGATTCAATCTTTTCATTGCTTAAAGCTGTGTTTAATCAGGCGGCAAAATTAGAGCTGCTTAAATATAACCCGCTTTCGGCTTATAACTTTAAAGACTTTATCAGCGCGACCATTCAACCCAAACCAACGGCGATCAGAACCGATCAGCTCAAAAGCCTAACTAAACAACTAAGCAAGGGGGAGGTTGTTCACCAGGCGCTGGCGATCATGATGCTGCTGCATGGTACCCGCATTGGGGAAACCCGGCGAACAAAATGGCAGGAGTTAAACCTGCAGGAAAGATACTGGTTTATCCCGGCAGCGCATACCAAGTCTAAGGTGGAGCATAGGCTGCCATTAACCGATCAGGCCGCCGGCTTTTTAACAGCTTACAAGGCTTATCAAGTTGAACATGGCTATGACGGGGCTTTTCTCTTTCCGGCTAACCGCCAGGCTATCAGTGAGAATCAGGCAAATGATCGAATACAGGCGATCAGCAATAAGCAATGGACGTCACACAGTTTGCGCAAGGTCGCCAGTTCAACCCTGCTTGACCTCGGCGTGCAGGACTTTGTCAGGGATATTATTTTAAATCATGCTCTGTCAAAACTGCATAAAGCCTATATTCACACCTATGTCGAAACCCAGGTAAAAGAGGCGTTAAACATCTGGCATAACCACCTGTTAAATTGCGGCCTGTTTTTTTTGCACCCCGATAATATCACCAAGACTGAAAAAAACAGTGAATCATCCACAGGGCAGAGCGCGCCTAGCTTGGCAGCGCAGCCCGATAAAAACACCAGAGGAGTATATTAATGCCTATTATCGCGCAGTTGCACGCCCTGCAGCCGCTGTCACTGCTTGCCGGTTTTCTTGCCGGCGTGCTGTTTTCGGCGGCCGTACTGGCGGGTATTTATTCATTAACCTGCGCCGGTCCAATCCGCCCGAGCAGCAAAAAGGGGGCTGGCAATGGCCGATAATCCTGCCACTATCCGTAAGCGCAAAAGCCGTGAACGCCTGGCTAAACTCGGTATTAAATCGGTCGAGGTGAAACTATCCGAAAAAGAGCGCGATGATTTAGCCAGGTTGTGTGAAATCCGCGGCGGCACGACGGGCGCCTATAGCGCCGATGAATATATTTCAACGCTGATCCGCCGTGATAAGGAGCGCCTGCAGCAGCAGTTGACGGCAAAGCCCTGCTGCGCTGCCTGCAGTGCGGTTTTTTCCACTGGCCGCATCGAGCTGGATACGGCCAACTGGCACCCGCTCGGTCGTGATGATCTGGCATTGTGACCGGTCACAGTGGTTTGTTTGACCAAGAAAGTAAATTTTCAGTGTATTTGGTTAAACTTGAGGTTGTTTTTTGTGGCGGAAAAGGTTATTGTTTTTGTCAACGTGGCGTTACTATCTTTTGCCGCGTTTTCCAGAGCTTTAATTGTTTTCCGCCTTGTGTCCCTCCTAGCGCCAGGCGGTTTTTTTGCTCCAGCATGTGATTGCGACGTATCCCGCATGTGGCCGTTAGGCAGGGATCAGGATCGGTTAGCGCCCGATTGCGCATAAGTAGCTAACAAAACGAATAATACGATTTATAGCCCGACTGTTTAATGACAGCCGGGCTTTTTTATGGGTGTAATCTATGACCGACGCAACTGCTGCTACTCAACCCGCCCCGATGATGGAGCGCATGGGCTTAAGCCTGGTTAACGCAATTGTGATCGCTTTACTCCTTTGGGTCGGCACGACATTAAACCAGAGCCAGATCGAAGTGGCCTCGCTGAAAGTTGAGATCACCCGCTTAAGAGTGGAGATGAATCGCGCCCTGGATGCCGATTCCAACCAAAGCCTGCGCCTGGCAAAGGCTGAAAACGATATTGCCGTGTTAAAAGCCCGAATGGAATCACGCCATGACTAATGTATTTGTTATGTTTGATGGTCAATGTCAGACCTGGAACATTATGACCGCCGATCACACCTGCCTTTATTACGGCAGCGCCGACGGGGTCGATAACTGGCTGACCGCTAACCAGGCGCATTACCGCGAAGTCAGCGAACTGGACATCAACGGAGTTAGCGCATGAATGCAACGCAGTTACTCGATTTAGTTATTCGCCCGACGTTACGCGAGATCAGCCTGCACAGTGAGGCGGCGGAGCAGTTAGTGCTCGGCACTATCTATCAGGAGTCGCGCGGCGAATATCTTAAGCAGCTGGGCAATGGTCCGGCACTGGGTTTAATTCAGATGGAGCCGGCTACCCATGATGATATCTGGCTGAATTATCTGGCCTATCATCCGCGCTTAAAGCCCGCGATTATGGACCTGATTTCTCATAATGTCCGCCAGAGAGTGTTCAAGGGTAAATGCCCGACGCAGGCATTTGTGCCGCCGGCCACTGAGTTGATCGCCAATCTTAAGTATGCCGTTGCCATGTGCCGCGTGCATTACCTGCGCGTGCCGCACGCCTTGCCGCCTGCCGGTGATATTGATGCCCTGGCGCAATACTGGAAAGATTTTTACAACACCGCGCTGGGCCGTGGCCGTGCGTCGGAATTTATCAATAACTACCCGGGAGAATGTCGATGAAACGATTTTATAGAAAGCATTCGGTAATGCTTGATCTGCTGCTGGTTGCCGCGTTTATGCTGTTGCTCGGCGGTTATGCCGTGGCTGCTCCGGCAGAAGTTCTGCCCGCCGATTCGCTGCCGCTCTTTGAGCTGTTGGCGGTATTGCTCGGCAGTGAACAGGCCGCGCAGTGGTTGGCCGTGCTTGGTTTGCTCTGCTACCTGCTGACCCATATTATCGCCTGGCTGCCCGCGCAATGGGTCGCCAAGCTGCCGCGCTGGCTGATCACCCTGATCAATATGGGAGCCGCCAACTATCGAGGGACTAAGAATGCAAGTGATCGCGTTACTAAGAACACTCTTTGAATTAATTAATCGCGCCCTGGATAAGCTGGATGAATTCGACAAACTGCGTAAACAACTGCGCGACGAAGAGCGCCGCGCATCCGTGCAGGCTAACCCGGACAAAGCTTTTGCTGATCTCTTTGGCAAGCCTGACAATGTGCAGCTGCACCCTGCTGCCAACGAGCGCACCGTCAGCGATGCCATGCGTGCCGACTTATCCACAATTATCGTGGATAAAAACGGGAAAAGGAACAGTGACCACCCCGCAAGGTAGCGCCAAGACTGAACAGGCCGGTGCCTACCTGCCGCCCCGTTCGCTCGCTGCCTTGGTCAACTATATCCATGATCTGCAGAACTGCGCGAATAACTAAAGGTAACACTATGCCACCACGTACCGCGCGGCCATGCCGCCACAATGGCTGCAGAGGCTTAACCACTGATCGCAGCGGCTACTGTGAGCAGCACAGAAACACCAACTGGGAAAACCATCAGCGCGGCCTGAGCAATACTCAACGCGGTTATGGCGCGGCATGGCAAAGGTTAAGACGATTAATCATCGCCAGAGACAAGGGTTTATGCCAGGTATGCCGGCGTAAAGGTTTAGCCGTTGAAGGCAAAGAAATTGACCATATCACCACCAAAGCCAACGGCGGAAGCGATGATCCGAGCAACCTGCAGCTGCTCTGCACCCCTTGTCACAGAAGGAAAACAGCCAATGAATAATCAAAAGCAGCCGCTAAAAGCTAAGCATTCGCTTGAATATCAAATCAAAATTGCATTTTGGCTGCCGATTTATTTAAAACTGCTGGCTTTGTTTTGCACAATATTTCGCGTCAAACCTGACGCCGATAAGCTGGACAGGACACTGCAAAGAGGTATGAAGGTGGTCAGGGTAAAACAAAGGAAAAGCGCGTGCGTGTTGATTGCATAGAGAACCTAAAGAGCCGTATCAGTACCCCAGGGGGTGCAAAATCCCTACAGCCTGACGCTAACTGAC
>JBFGZH010000045.1:0-13646 GCA_041586895.1 Psychromonas sp.
AGCATGCTAACAGCCTGCGTACTGGTCGCGCTTTAGCATACAAGTTAATATCGAAAATAAATATAACTTATTGTTGTATATGTGCTTTTTTGGTAATACTTGCGGGTGGCTGTGATTGTCGTTGTGTGCACAAACGGATAGCGATAATGGCGCAAATGCCACAGAGAATGCCGCTTGCAGCCGTCGCCTTTTATCAGTAATGGATGGAATAATAAATATGATCACCTTTAAACGAATGCTGTTGATGGCTCTGCTACTGGCCGCTAGTGGCGCACAGGCAGGCGAGGTACAAGTGGCCGTGGCTTCTAACTTCTATAAGCCGATGCTGCAATTGGCAAAAGAGTTTGAGCGGGCAACAGGTAATCGTGTCGCACTGTCTGCCGGCTCAACCGGTACTTTATATGCACAAATTAAAAATGGCGCCCCCTTTGAGCTGTTTTTAGCCGCTGATCAGCGCCGTCCTCTGGCGCTGGAGAATGAAAATCACGCCATTAAAGGATCGCGTTTTACCTATGCGCAGGGGCAATTAGCATTTTGGTCGAAAAAGTCCGGTTATAAAAGCGAACAGGACTTTATCGCTGCGCTTTCTCTATTCGAGTACATTGCCATTGCTAATCCTAAAAATGCGCCTTATGGCGCTGCAACAATAGATACCATGAAAAAATTAGGGGTCTATGACAGAGCGCAAGGTAAAATGGTTGAAGGGCATAATATCGGCCAAACCTATCAATATGTCAGTTCCGGAACCGTCGCTGCTGGTTTTGTCGCTTTATCACAGGTTTATCAGAACGGTCAACTCACAGAAGGCAGTGCCTGGCTGGTGCCGGCCAGCCTGCACCGTGATCTAAAGCAGGATGCCGTGCTGTTAAAACAGGGGAGGAGCAACGCGGTTGCGCACTCCTTACTGGAATTTTTACAAAGTGAAGCTGCTAAACAGACGATTCGTTCCTTTGGCTATCAGATCTAATAACGGAGATTTTGGTTATGCTAAACGAAATAGCCCTGGATGATCAGCAGTTGCTCGCCTTATATCAGGAAGATGTGCCTCTGGGGGATCTCACCACCTCTGCTTTGCAGTTAGAGGCGCAGCAGGGGCGTATTGAATTTAGTGCCCGCTATGAGATGTGTTGTTGTGCTGTAGAAGAGGCGGCTCGCCTGCTGACTTTAAAGGGACTGACGGTTGAGCTGTTCAAGCAGTCCGGGCAGTGGGTGGCAGCCGGCACTGTGCTGCTGTCGGCCACAGGTAACAGTGCAACGGCTTTAGCCTGCTGGAAGATCTGTCAGAATCTGATGGAGTGGAGCGGGGGGATCGCCACGGCCAGCTATCAGCTGCTAGAAGCGGTCAAGCAGGTTAATCCTAAGGCGCATATCGCCTGTACCCGTAAAAACACGCCCGGCACGAAAAGAATGAGCGTTAAAGCAGTGCGCTGCGGCGGCGCGGCGCTGCACCGCTTAGGCTTGTCCGAGAGCGTGCTGATCTTTGCTGAGCACTGTCAGTTTAGCTCTGCCAGCCCGGCAGAATTGGTTCGCCGAGCCAAAGCTTACAGTCCGGAACTGAATATCACGGTCGAAGTCGATTGCATAGCAAACGCATTGCTCTGGACAGCCGCCGGCGTTGATCTGCTGCAGCTGGAAAAGTTTACTCCGGCGCAGGTTAAGCAGTGCCGCGAGCAGCTTCTGCAACAGGGGCGCTTACCACTGATTGCCGCGGCAGGTGGTATAAATCCGGATAATGCGGCAGAGTATGCTGCTTGTGGTGCCGATTTGTTAGTTACCTCATGGCCCTATCAGGCCAGGCCGAAAGACATTCAAGTCAGGTTTTACCCGCAAGGAGAAATGCATGTTTGAAACGAGTTTCAGCGTTATCTGGCTGACCCTCAAACTGGCCTTAATTGTCACCGTGATTTTGCTGTTAGTGGCTACACCGCTGGCCTGGTGGTTGTCGCAGACGCAATCCCGCTATAAGCCTGTTATCAGTGCTCTGTTTGCGGTGCCGCTAGTATTGCCGCCGACCGTGCTGGGCTTTTATCTGCTGTTATTATTGGGCCCTAATGGTCCTATCGGAAAATTGTTCGAGGCGCTGGGATGGGGCAGTTTACCCTTTAGTTTTACCGGTATTGCCATCGCCTGCGCGGTACACTCCTTTCCCTTTGTTATACAGCCGCTGCAGAATTCCTTTGAAGCTATTGGTAAGCGGCCACTGGAAGTTGCCGCCACTTTAGGCGCCTCTCCCTGGGACTGTTTCTGTAATGTCGTTATTCCTCTGGCTCGTCCGGGATTTATTACCGCCATGGTAATGGGATTTTGCCATGCCATTGGTGAATTCGGGGTAGTACTGATGATTGGCGGTAATATTCCCGGAAAAACCCGCGTGTTATCGGTCGAAATTTATAATCATGTTGAAGCCATGGAATATGCTCAAGCGCATTGGCTGGCGGGCGGCATGATGGCCTTTTCATTTTTCGCCTTATTACTTATCTATCTGGTCAATCACAAGGCAGCGCAAAGGAGTCTGGCATGAGTCTATTACAGGCCCGCTTTCAGGTGGCGCGCGGTGACTTTCAATTGAACGTCGCATTTACTTTGCCGGATAAAGGCGTTACCGCATTGTTTGGCCCATCCGGCTCAGGCAAAACCCCTTGTTTACGGGCCATCGCCGGGCTGGAGCGTTTACCCAATAGTTATTTTCAAATCGGTAACAAGGTTTGGCAGGATGAAGCGCAGGGGATTTTTATTCCTGCCAATCAACGTGAAATTGGCTATGTGTTTCAGGAAGCAAGCCTTTTCCCGCACCTTAATGTGCAGCAAAATCTTGAATTTGGCTTCAGGCGCTTAGCAAAAGAGAAACGTAAGGTTAAGCCTGACTCGGTGATTGAACTGCTGGGCATTGGCGCATTATTATCACGCCCGCCAGCGGCGCTTTCAGGCGGTGAAAGACAGCGGGTTGCGATTGCCCGTGCGCTGTTACGCTCACCGGAATTACTGCTAATGGATGAACCGCTTTCCGCCTTGGACAGGCAACTGAAGCGGGAAATTTTACCCTATCTGGAAGAGCTGCACCGGGAATTGTCGATTCCGGTCGTCTATGTTAGCCATGCGCCTGATGAGGTGGTGCGCCTGGCCGATCATATTATCATGCTTGACCAGGGCAAGCTGCTCTGCTCCGGGCCGCTTAAGGATATCATGCTTGAGCCGCGTTTTGCCTCGCTATTCGGTGATGGCGCCAGTACCCTGTTCGAAGGAAGGGTTACTGCCCAGCGCGATGATTTAATTACCGAAGTGAGTACTAACGGCCTGACTTTAAAATTAACTTACCGGCCACTGGTGCTGGACTTCCCGATTCGCTGCCGCATCTATGCCAGCGATGTTAGCCTATGTACCGAGAAGCCATCCCATTCCAGTATATTAAATATCTTTGCCGGGCGGGTATTGCGTATCGATCCTGGAGAACAAAGGGGTAAGATCCTGGTCACCCTGGAGCTGGCAAAAGGGCAGAAACTGCTGGCACAAATATCCAGTTATTCCGGCAATAGACTGCAGCTGCAGCCCGGAACCCCTATTTGGGCACAGGTGAAGTCCGTCGCTGTGTTATAACTTGATGCCGCCATGCTCAATAGGCGGCTAGGTGCTTGATATTATATTGTGCAGCTTTCTGTCGCGCCCTTGGCTGCGACCAGTAAGCCTGCCTGTGTTTAACTGAGCAGATAGCGAAAGGGGAATGGCGGTCTATGCGCTTATTATCTTGTCCCTGGCTGTTCAGGCAAAACATTCCGGGTAAGATTTGCACTCCTCACAACTGGGTGCTCTGCAGATATAATCACCGCCTTCCTGGCAAAGCTGACGGTAAAAAAAGCGTTTCCAGCGCATATTCCCGGTATTAAGCGCGTACAGTTCGGGGAAATTATGTTCGATTATCTCCCCGAGTTGTGCGCGCTCCTGCAAGCCGAGACTTTCCCAGAGATGGAACTTGGTTAAGCAGGCTGTGGCAATGATCACCGCCATCTTTTGTGAAGAGGGATCCTGCTTATTGCGATAACGGCATAACAGATCGATTAACGCACTGCGCTCATCCTCTTTCATGGCAAACAGCTCGCCGCAAAATTCAGCACGTTCACGAATAAACTGCCAGTCATCTTTGTACCATGCGATCTCCTGGTGTACTAATTCGGCATCGTCAATGGCTTTGCGCAGTTCCTGGTATTCAGTTTTATCCAGTCCCAGGCCATGCGGTAAAATAATGCGTCCTGATAACTGGGCATGGATGATTTGTTTGCAGTATGCAAGATTAGCTGCAGAGTAGTGAATTGAGCGTACAATTTTCTCTGATAAGCGTTCGATAATGGCGTGATCATCATTATTTTGAAGGATTTGCTCCATTCTAACCCCTTATGTCGTTATAAAGTCTGCCAGACTTTATCTGTGCTCGGCAGCACATTACTTATCGAACTGTCAGTGGTCGCTGACATTGTTACTATTAATGACGGTATCTGAGTCTGCTGCTTTGCCAGCAACGCCGTCGATAGGGACGGCGTAAAATACTCGTTAGGATTATAAGCCTAGTTCTGGTTTTACTGTGTCCAGCCATTGGCTTAAGCGCTCATCTGTTAAGCCTGCCTGATTATCTAAGTCAAGCACCAGGCCGACAAATTCATCACCGTCTAACGCTGCTGAACTGTTAAAGCTATAGCCGTCGTTTGGCCAGCGACCAACCATGGTTGCGCCTGCGCCGGAGAAGATGTCATAAAGTTCACCCAGGCCATCAACGAATTCATCCGGATAACCTTCCTGGTCGCCAAGGCCGTAAAGGGCGATGGTTTTACCGCTGAAATCTGCACCTTCAAGCTCAGCCGCGGCTTCTTCCCAGCTTTCACTTTCACAGTCAACCGATAAGCCTGGAAGCTCTCCTTCCCCTAATGTGGGCGTGCCGATAATTAAATTATCAAATTCGAGCAGGTCATCGATTGAGCAACGGTTAATATTAATAGGTTTAGCCACATCATCGCTGCCGAGCAGTTTATAAATCTGCTTTGCTACTTTGCGGGTTTTACCTGTATCTGTTCCAAAGATAATGCCTGTTTTAGCCATTGTGATTCTCCTGTAAGTTAAAATTACTTTCTGCTGGTAATTTGTAGATTGCAGGATCTGTGCCTGCTTACTTATTTTGCCCTGTGTTAGTTAAGCTGTTGATTTTTAGTGTCTTTTATTGGGTTCGCGCTTTTTTGTCAATATGCGGATTGTGCTGTTTAAGACAATAGGTACAATTGTTTTCAACAAAAAGCAGATTTGTGCGAGTTATCACAAAATCTCAAATGCATTATCAAGTCTTTATAATGAAGCGTCCTGTGCAGCATATGACTGGGCTGTGGCTGCGCTCGCTGGTTGGCAATGGAGGTGCGTTAAGTTGAGTCAGGTTGGCATAAAAAAGCGCCTGCAGGTGATTTGCAGGCACAGCTATTAGGGTCTGTTGACCTTTCGCGTGCATTTTTGCAGCCATTTGTTCGTGCTTTATACAAGGCAGAGCCTGCGTAGTGTAGTTGCTCTACATAAGCCGGCGATAACGCATACGATCGCGCGAACAAATGCTGCCCTAGGGGTTCATCTAAAAGCATCCTGCGCTGCGTTGCTCAAAGTTCACATAGAATAACTATGCTTCGCTCCTCGCGCCTTGCTCAGAATGCTTTTAGTTTGAACAAAATTTGTACTCGAAAGATCAGCAGACCCTAGTTAATAATAACGCCGTTTTTATTAATGGTGATCACCTTTAGAGGAATAGTGCGTCGCGCCTGCTGCATCGCTGTTTGCGCTAATTTAGTTAATCCGCCGCAGCAGGGCACTTCCATTCTCAGTATGGTCAGGCTGTTTAATTGACCATAACGGATCATTAAGCTCA
The DNA here is from genome assembly GCA_041586895.1 of Psychromonas sp. Classification (GTDB taxonomy): domain Bacteria; phylum Pseudomonadota; class Gammaproteobacteria; order Enterobacterales; family Psychromonadaceae; genus Psychromonas. The sequence continues at coordinate 5,891 of JBFGZH010000045.1, forward strand.
GCTTTTCAATATAGCTGTCCTGATTGCTGTCCAGTTTAGGGCAGGCGATGGCTAATTTTTTTCCGGCCAGATAGGTCTGATGGAAATCAGCGGCGGCAAAGGCACTGCAGTCCGCTGCCAGCAGGAGATCGGCATCGGCAAACTCGGGGTTGCTCGGATTAAGCAGGTGCAACTGTATCGGCCAGTGGCTGAGTTGGCTGCTGATGGGGCTGCTGGCTGGCGCATCCTCAGTCATTAACTTGCTACTCTGACTGCCCGGGCAGCTTTGAGCCTTGTTCTTAGCTGTACACTCGGGAATGGCAATATTCTGCTCGTTTAATACCTGGAGCGCAGTGGCGTAATAATCCAGCTCATTATGATCCAGCATATGTTGCAGGTGTGCTTTAATCACTTTTTCGCCGCCTTTAATAATATTGACCATCACCTGGCGCTCATCATAGGGGGCGGCTTCACGCTGCACGACGCGCATCGCCCCGGTCGGACACTCTCCGAGACAGGCGCCCAGGCCATCACACATCAAGTCGCTGATCAGGCGGGCCTTGCCGTCAATAATCTGCAAGGCACCTTCATGGCAGGCGGGCACACAATCTCCACAGCCATTACATAGCTGCTCATCAATTTCGATAATATCGCGTAACATCTACCAGTCCTCGTCATCGTCGTCATCTATCTCCTGAACGAGAGTCGGCTGATAAACTTCAACGCGATCCCCCTCTTCGAGCTGCTGATTTTTTTTACAGACCTTGCCAAAAACACCTATTTTTAATTTATCCAGATCCAGTTCGCTAAAGCTGCTCAGCAGTCTGGACTGGGCAATGGCTTGCTCAGCTGTGACCGGCTCGGGTAAATCCAGCTCCTGGCGAAAACTGTCACTGCCGGCCGCGTAGGCAACACTCAATTTCATAATATCTGCTCCTTATACTGCTGTTTTAAAAAGCCCTGAATTAGTCGACATTGCAGGAAAATTCATTGCTGACTTTTGCCGCGTTTGCTTTGGGTTTGAGCAAAGAGTCAAGCAGGCGTTTGCCCGATAAGAGAATGCCGAGCATAATAAATCCGCCCGATGGCAGGATCACTAATAACATACCGCGATATTCAGGCAGCGGAGTTAATTCGATCAGCGCAAAGCTATCGCCGAGTAACAGACTGGCATTGGCAAACAGTGTGCCGCTGCCGACTAGTTCACGAAAACCACCGAGCACCACCAGTGCGAAGGTGAACCCGACCCCCGTTGCCAGGCCGTCAACGACAGCAGGAAAGCAGGGGTTTTTTGAGGCGTAGGATTCAGCGCGGCCTAAAATGGCACAGTTAGTGACAATCAGCGGAATAAACAGGCCAAGCACTTTATGCAGCTCATGCAGCCAGGCATTCATGGCCAGGTCAGCAATAGTCACCAGCGTGGCAATCAATAAAATAAACACCGGAATACGCACCTGCGGCGTCAGTAAAGGGCGAATCAATGAGATCAGTAGACTGGAAAAGAACATCACGGCAGTGGTAATTAAGCCTAGGCCTAAGCCATTGGTGGCACCACTGGTGACGGCCAACAGCGGACAGAGCGCTAACATCTGCGCAAAAACGACATTATTGCTCCACAGGTTGCTGGTAATGATCTCTTTGTAATTATATTTTTGCATATTAACTCCTGTCGCTGCTGGCTTCTGCTGAATTTTTGGTTTCGAGGAAATAATGCTGCTGCGCTTTAAATAGCTGCAGTGCATCATAAACCCCTTTGACAACGGCTCTCGGGGTGATTGTTGCCCCGGTAAAGGCATCAAACTGTCCGCCATCTTTTTTCACCGCCCAGCCGGTTGGCTGCGGGTGGGTAAGGGAAAGGCCGCTGAAACCTAAGATCCAGTCGGATTTATCCAGTTCAATCTTATCCCCGAGTCCCGGTGTTTCCGTGTGGCTGAGTACGCGCACGCCACTGAGCTGACCATCGGCTTTAATCGCCACCAGCAGGGCAATATCTCCGGAATAACCCGGGGTTTGGGTAAAGAGAATAATCGCGCTGACCTTATCCTGCAGACGGGCTCGATAAAAAGTGAGCTTCTGACCCGCGAGCACTTCTTCATATTTCTGATCCAGCGGTTGATTATCATAAGCACTGCTTGGCAGGACCTGGTCTAGCTGTCTGGTCAGATCTTCGCGCTGCCGGTCGGCGATCGGTTGTGCTGTCAGGCTGTTGGTTATCAGCAGCAGAGTGCATACCAGCAGGGCGACACAGCCCATCAGCAGTGCCGGATAAGCAAGTGTCTGCTTTATTTTTTCGCTAATTAGAATCATTTGCTCTCTCCATATGCTCGATGTTTACTGCTGCTTTCAATTAACGGGCTGACGGCATTCATCAGCAGAATGGCAAAGGCCACACCTTCCGGATAAGCGCCAAAAATGCGTATTAAAAAGATCAGTAAGCCACAACCTAAGCCGTACCAGATGCGCCCTTTAGGGGTAGTCGGACTGGTGACCGGATCGGTGGCAATAAAGAAGGCGGCCAGCATTAACCCGCCACTGCTTAATTGTGCCAATGGCGATAAGATGGTCTCTGGTGTTATCCACCAGGCAATGGTTGCCGGCACGATACAGCCGAGGATCAGGCTCACTGAGATACGCCAGTCAATAACCTTTTTATAGCTCATCCATAGCCCGCCGAGCAGCAGTAATAGCGGGGATTCGCCTAAACTGCCCGGACTGACGCCAAATAACAGCGGTAGCAGCTGCAGTTCAACAATACTGCTGCCGGTTTCCATTACCGCACCTAAAGTCGTTGCGCCGGTAAAGGCATCGGCCAGGTCGTTCAAGCCGGGCAGCGCGGGTAACACAGGAACGGGTGACGGCCAGTTGGTCATCTCCACCGGAAATGAGATCAATAGCACCACGCGCGCCAGCATGGCCGGATTAAACAGATTCTGTCCCAATCCGCCATAAACCTGCTTACCCAGGATAACGGCGATGGCCGCGCCCAGCGCACCGAGATACCAGGGGAAATGCGGTGGCAGGCTCATCACCAGTAATAAAATGGTGACAATGGCACTGCCGTCGAGCAAACTGCCTAGCGGTTTATCCTGGCACTTCTGACAAAGCCACTCGGTCAGTAAACCGGCCGCCAGCGAGGCCATCACTAAGACTAATGCCTGCTCACCAAACAGATACAGACCCAGCAGCAGAGCCGGAAAGAGTCCGAGAATAACCTGGCGCATCAGGCGGCTAACCGTCATGCCAGAGTGAATATGGGGCGCACTTAATAATAATGTCGGCATAATTAGACCTCTTGCTTAATGGTTTTTCGTGGAGCGCGCTTAGCGGCAGCTCGCGCTGCTTTTTTGGCGGCTTTGGCTGCAGCTTTCTTAGCCGCCTCTTTTTCCAGCCGCTCAGTGCGCTGTTGATTTAATCGTCGAGCCAGTTGCGCTTTCTGTTCCATCTGTTTCTGACGCTTAATTTCACCCGAGGCATAGGAAAAATACTGGGTCAGAGGTAAGGATGCCGGACAGATAAAGGCACAGGAGCCGCACATTAAACAGGCACTTAATCCCTGCCCGGCTGCCCCTTCGAGATCGTCATTGGCCACTAATTCAGCCATCGCATTAGGCAGTAGTCCCATCGGACAGGCGGCAACACAACGTCCGCAACTCACGCACGGGCTGCTTTTCTGCTCCGGAATCTCATCTTCATGGAGAAACAGAATACCGCTGGTTCCTTTCATAATCGGCGTATTCACATTGTTGATAGTGTGTCCCATCATAGGGCCACCGACCACTATCCTTGCCGCGTCTGCCTTCAGACCGCCACAGCAGGCGAGCAGCTCTGAGATAAGGGTGCCGATCGGGGCTTCGATATTCATCGGTTTTTCCAGCGCACCGCCACTTAAGGTCACCACTCTATGAGTCATCGGGCGGGCAAAACGCACGGCATAATAGATGGCCGCACAGGTGGCAACATTCTGCACAAAGACGCCGACATCCGTAGAACGCTTGCCTTTAGGCACTTCCACTTTACATAGCGCCTGAATAAATTGTTTCGCTGAGCCCATCGGGTAATGGGTCGGCAGTGTTCGCACCTCAATATTGTCATCTTCGCTGGTCGCATCGATTAAACTCTGCACTGCCAGTGGTTTATTATCCTCGACACCAATAATGGCTTTTTTAGCACCACAGGCTTCGAGCAGATAGCGGATTCCGCCGACTACCTGTACACACTGCTCCTGCATTACCAGATCATCACAGGTCAGATAGGGTTCACATTCACAACCGTTGATCAGCAGGGTGTCGACATCTTTACTGAGTGTTGAGCGTAATTTGGTCGCCGCCGGGAAGACCGCGCCGCCCATGCCGACAATCCCGGCATCGGCAATAATATCGATCAGCTGCTCACGGCTCTGGTAGTTATTATCAAGCTTTACGTAGTCAGGTGGCAGCATGTATTTAGATTCCGCCTGCTCATCACAAAGCAGGTGGATCATTGGCTGTTTACCGCCTCCGGGTATGGCCGCGCTATGTTCGGCAATCTTTTCCACCGTACCTGATTGCGGAGCGTGGATATTGGCACTGCCGCCTTGACCCGTGGCCAGCAACTGTCCGGCGTTAACTTTATCGCCGGCTTTCACCACAGGTTTCGCCGGGCCGCCAGAATGCTGTTTAAGGGCAATAAATAATCGCTTCGGAGCAGGCAGGCGGACAATCTCACTATGATTGCTTAACTGTTTTTGCCCTTCGGGGTGAACCCCACCCTTTATCAATTTTTTGGAAAAAAGCATCTGTTTACCTCTTCTTAGCTTAATTCAGGTTTAGGCCAGGCCCAACCGTCGTTAAAGATAGGATCTGTTTTATAAGCAAAAGCATCCTGCGGACAGACAGAAACACACATTCCACAGCCGGTACAAACATCGCTTAATACGCCATGCAGCTGCTTATTGGCACCAATAATGGCATCAAAGGGGCATTTCTTAGCGCAGCGGGTACAGCCGTCGCATAGCTGCGGATTTATTTCCACCACCTGCGGCAGACTTTTTGTTTCCGAACTGCTTCCTAAAGGTACATTCAGTAACTTAGATAGCTTTTCAGCTAACGCCTGCCCGCCTGGGGGGCAACAGTCCGGGCCGAGCTTGCCTTCGCTCATGGCAATAGCCGCCTGTGCACAGCCGGGTAAACCACACTGACCACATTGACCATTGGGTAAAAGCTCCATAATGTTATCAACGACGGGGTCCTGCTCCACGGCAAAAAAACGTGCCGCCAGACTGAGGGCGATGCCCATCACTGTCGCTAATAGTGGAATACTTAATATATTGATAATGTCCATTCTCTACTCCTTTAAGCTAACCCGGCAAAGCCGGAAAAAGCCATTGCCAGAATACCTGCGGTAATAAAACCAATCGGCGCGCCTTCCATAAACGGTGGAATACGGCATAGACTCATGCGCTCGCGCAAACCGGCAAAGATCACTATCACTAAGGTAAAGCCGATTGCCGAACCGAAGCCGTAGAGCAGGGCGGCAACAAAGTCCAACTCTTCACGTATGGTCAGCAGGGCAACCCCGAGTACCGCACAATTGGTCGTGATCAGCGGCAGGAAAATACCTAATACGCGGTGCAGTTCCGGGCTTTGGTAGGCAACCATCATTTCCGTTAACTGCACGAAAACAGCGATCACTAAAATAAAGCTCAGCAGTCGTAAAAAACCTAAGTCTAAGGGCAGCAATAAATAATGCTCTAGCACCCAACCGGCAGCACAGGAAAGGGTGAGAACAAAGGTTGTCGCTAAGCCCATGCCAAATGCGGCGCCCACTTTATTTGATACTCCCATAAACGGGCATAGACCTAAAAATTGTGCTAATACCACGTTATTTACCAAGCTGGTGGTCAGTAACAGCAAGAGGTATTCACTCATTTTATGCTCCTTGATAAGCGACAGAATGTGACGCTTAGAGTGGCGTTTTATTCTGTTCTGATTAATAGTTAATAAGCAAAATAGTTGTTTTTATAGTAAGGCTATTGGATCTATTGCGATAAATATGCCAAGAGTTGTTTTTTGATTAAGCGCGTCAAGATGGTGCAATTTAAGTAAAAATCGCACTACAAGGGGGCGGAGGGAAATACCTGCAAAGTGTGATATTCCGCACAGAATTTGTTTTAGATCATTTATTGCTTTTATTTATATACCATGTTGAGAAAAGGTTCCGATCTGGCATATTGATTGCCTTACAAAGAGTATGGGAGTTGTTGAGTAGTTAGGCTGACGCAGTTAAGACAATTTGTAATCTTTATTACAGTGAAAAGACTAGCTCGCTTTCTTCTTTGATTTTTAAAATTAACCAGTAGCCTGTAACGGGCTTATTAGGATCTTCGATGATAGAGTCAGTGGATAGTAATTTTGAGCAGCCTTTTGATGCCGAGCAGCAGTTAAAGGCGTTACATAAGATCAGTGTTATTTTGAGTCGTACATTAAATATGGAGGAAACCTTACAACAGTTGCTTTGTTGCCTGCAGGAGTTAGCGGGTATGCAGTTTGGTATGGTCACTTTATATGATGAAGATCGCCAGGGAATGTTAGTGCAGGCACTGCATGGGGCAAACCCTGAAGTGATTCGCGATGCCTCAAAAATTAAATATCGTATCAATGAAGGGATTTTAGGCAATGTTCAGGCGAAGGGAGAAACTCAGGTTATTGTTAAAGTTTCTCAGGATCCGCGGTTTTTAGACAGGCTGAGTCTCTACGACTATGATCTGCCGCTTATCTGCGTGCCGCTGGGCAGAGGCACTGAGTATTCCGGCGTACTGGCTGCGCAGCCGGTCAATGCTAATTTAAGTGAATTAGCGGCTAAAACACGTTTTCTGGAGATGGTCGCCAACCTGATACTGCAGACCCTGCAGTTATCCAATAGCGTGCAGAAAGAGAAACAGGAATTACAAAACCGTAATGATAACCTGCAGCTGAAAGTGGATAGTCAGTCGGGCAGCTTTGATAGTATGGTCGGCAATACCGCGGTGATGCGGCAAATATTTGAAACCGTTAATCAGGTGGCAAAATTTGATACCACGGTATTGATCCGCGGTGAAAGCGGTACAGGTAAGGAGTTAATTGCCGGTGCCATTGCTGGTCAGTCGCAGCGTAAAAATGCTCCCTTTATCAAGCTTAACTGTGCCGCCTTGCCTGATAACCTGCTTGAAAGCGAGCTTTTCGGCCATGAAAAAGGGGCCTTTACCGGTGCCGTGAAGATGCGCAAGGGACGTTTTGAACTGGCCGATGGCGGCACCCTGTTTCTCGATGAAATTGGTGAAATCAGCGCCAGTTTTCAGGCTAAATTGCTGCGTATTCTTCAGGAAGGGGAGTTCGAGCGGGTAGGCGGCCATGAAACCATTAAAGTGAATGTACGTATTATTGCCGCAACCAACAGACCCTTAGAGCAGGAGGTACAAAACGGTCATTTCCGTCAGGATCTCTATTACCGCTTAAATGTGATGCCGATTAATTTGCCGCCACTGCGCGAAAGGTTGGAAGATTTGCCTGATTTAGCGCGCTTCTTAGTCAATAAACTGGCGAAACATCAGGGCCGCACTCTAAAGATTAGCAGTGGCGCGATTCGTCTGCTGATGGGCCATAACTGGCCGGGTAATATCCGTGAATTAGAAAACTGCCTGGAGCGGGCATCGGTCATGAGTGAATCGGGATTAATTGACCGGGATGTGGTGATGATTAACCAAAACAGCATGATGCCCTCGAGTCAGGTCTATCAGCAGGAGCTTAATCAAGGGATGACG
>JBFGZH010000046.1:0-13362 GCA_041586895.1 Psychromonas sp.
CGCTTTTAGCGCAGCCTATGATGGTTTTAGGCTTTATGGCCGTATTCCTTGCAGCGGCCTATGGTCTTTTGCAAAACAATGCAAAAACGCTATTAGCCTATTCGACCATCAGTCAACTTGGCATTATTAGCGCCGGCATCGGCTTTTCTTTAGCATTTCCGGGCAACTGGGAGCTGCTATTACCGGCCATTTTATTTTTTGCAATGCACCATGCTTTTGCCAAGGCAGCCTTATTTTTCAGTGTCGGCTTGAGTGAAGAGCTGCAGCAGGAATCGAGATTACCCCCCTTTCTGTGGTTGCTTATACTGATTCCAGCGCTGTCCTTGATAGGATTGCCGTTAACCAGCGGCGCATTGGCCAAATCGGCACTTACAAGCGCAACAAACGGCTGGCCGCTGTTCTCGACATTATTGACTTTGAGCGCAATAACTACAGCGCTGCTAATGGGACGCTTTATGCAATTAATGCGTCAGCCTGCACTAGCCGGTAGAGCCAATGCATCGCCAAGATGGGGGCTTATCCTGCCGACCCTTCTCTCAGCGCTACTCTGTGTCGTTTACCTGGCTATCACACCGGCATTTGAATTTAAAACTCAACTAAGTATCTTATCAACACTAAGCGGGTCGGCAATCTGGCCGGGGATTATTGGGCTGCTGTTATTTATCGTCAGCGCAAGATTCAGAGCTAGTATAGCCGCACCGGCAGCCGGAGATATATTAGTCTTCTATCAAAAAATCTCACGCTTATCACAAAAATCCGCACGAAAAATAGGACTGTTCAACAGCATTATTGCTAAAGGAATAAGCAGGCGCTTTGCCCTTATAGCTGCTCAAGCACAATCTTTGTGGAGCCACTCACGAAAGCATTTGTTAATCGCCACGCCAGGCCCGGTTATGATCATTATCCTAGCCCTGCTTTTTTACGCTTTTATTAGCTAAGCCATGGCAGCTTATCAGGAGATCAATCAACTTAAGCAGGTTTTTATATAATGGCTCAAATGCATAACAACAGATTGAATATGCTGTTGATGGGTAAAACCGCTTTTTACCCTTGGCTTTAAATCATGGTCACCGTCTTGCAGCCATAACCATTGAATGGATTCGGGGAGTGAGTATGACTGCACCTCCTGCTTATTACCGAGTTTATCGCGCTCGCCCTGGATAATAAATAATGGCTTACTGATATCTGCTAAATGTGCAATGCGCAATTTTTCGGGTTTACCCTGAGGATGAAAAGGATAACCCAGACACGCCACCCCTTTGACTTGCTGGCTTACATCAGATTCAGCAGCCACTAAGCTCGCCATCCTTCCACCCATGGATTTTCCCCCAATGACCATGGGCACAGTTAAGCTGTTAATCACCTTTTGCAATTGCGCAATTAACTTATCTGCTCGCTCAGGTGGACGGCGACTGCCTGTATCAAGGCGTTGCTGCATATAATTAAAATTAAAGCGCAGCACACGGATCCCCTGCTCTGCTAAGCCGATACTCACCTGCTGCATAAAATCAGAGCTTAACGGCGCGCCGGCGCCATGGGCAAAAACAAACAAAGGACCGTTATCAGGGCCATCAAAAATAAGCTTCATATCCGCCTTTACTCTTTATATTATCTATAGGCGATGATGATACTTGCAAGCTATCAGCGCGTCAAAGCGCATGGCATTTTTTGACACGCCTGATAAGTATTCTCTTTGCTGCGAAGAGAGGTGATGGTCATGCGCCAATTTAATCCACGATATCCTTTTCGCGCTGGTAGACAAGTACTGAGCCAATGCGCAGCGCACCAAGAACCAGTAAAAATGCCGAAAATGCATACAGCATATCAGGCGCTATTTCATGCTTAAATAATGCAATCAGAATTTCGCGCAATACAAAGACAATCGCAGCATCAACGATAAATGTCAGGCGCAGTTTATGCGAATGAAAGTATTCAACCAGGGATTTGGATAGCTCAATCAACACATACAAGGTCAATACATCGGCGATAATATCTATGTAGTGGCCGGTTATTCCCTCAAAAGCAAATAACTTCCAGGTGGTTACAAAGAGCTGCAGTGTGCCAATTGCGATACCCAGAATAATAAATATCAGAATCACCCCAAAAACCGCATCGACTATCAGATCAAAATACTTTTTTACTTTTGCGCTTATCATTTTTCTCTCCGCCAGCGAAGCTGTGTGCAGCATTCGCCAATTAATGGGCAAACTATTAAAAATATAGCTTACTTTGGAAAATAAAAACCACCTATAGCGAGAAACGGTGAGTGTTATTTTTGAGGTATGCAGGTGCAGGGTTTGGCTTAGCGTTTAGGGAGTGTTAATGATGAAGATGCTGGATTGCAGACGGCTTACCGAGCAAACAAAGTAAGCAGCCTCATTGCCATAAGCGGCTAAGGCTGCCGTGTGGTGCGCTATTAACTATGCTTTTTTATTGCGCTGTTGTGCTTTACGCGCCTGTTTTTCTGCACGGCGTGCGGCAAGTACTTTATTGGCCTCGCCCCCCACATGCTGTTCGCCCCGAGCAGCAGCCAGTTGTACCTGTTTTTCACGTTCACGAAAACGGGCTTTCTGCTCATCGCTATGCTTATCAAAACAGCGCGGACAGCTTACCCCTTTTTCGAACTGCTGATGCTCCATATCAGCGGCAGTAATAGGCAGGCGACATGCGTTACACATGGCGTACTGGCCTTTTTCCAGCTGATGATCGACGGCAACACGGCCATCAAAAACGTAACACTCTCCCTGCCACAAGCTCTCTTCTTCAGGCACCTCTTCCAGATACTTCAAGATACCGCCTTGTAGATGATACACCTCATCAAACCCCTGCTCTTTAAGGTATGCCGTTGATTTTTCACAACGAATACCACCGGTACAGTACATCGCCACTTTTTTGTGTTTCTGCGGATCGAGGTTCTTTTCCACATAGTCAGGGAATTCACGGAAAGTTTCAGTATTGGGATTCAACGCATTTTTAAAGGTACCGATTTCAATTTCATAATCATTACGGGTATCCACCACCAGCACCTCAGGGTCGGCAATCAATGCGTTCCAATCCTTTGCTTTTACGTAGGTTCCCACCACATGACGCGGATCTATACCTTCGACGCCCATGGTGACAATCTCTTTTTTCAACTTAACTTTGCTGCGGTTAAACGGCTGATGAGCATGATATGACTCCTTGTACGCCACATCCGCCAGGCGTGTGTCCTGTTTAAACCACGCCAATAGAGCATCGATGCCTTCTCGGGTCGCAGCGACCGTGCCGTTAATGCCCTCACTGGCCAGCAGCAGTGTGCCGCGAATATGGTGCTCTTCCATCACCTCCATTAGGGGTTGACGAATTGCTTTATAATCTTCCAGTGCAACGAATTTATACAATGCACATACTACATATTGAGTCATGGTGTGTCCTTTTGCGGGCTGGATCGTAAATCCAGTGCAGATTAAGAGTAGCTTTACGAGTATATGACTTCCTATTGCCATCATATTGACGAAGTCTATTTAACGAGGGAATTATAACGAACTATCCAGGCGGCAAATACTGACAGTTTGCAGGGGATTAGCCTTGCTAAGGCTATTGCTCACTCTTGCCTGCGTAATGCACAAAAATATCGCTGCGCTCGTTACTATCATCGGCCACCAGATTCATCGCGTAGGAGTAAAAGACTACATAGCGGCCATTATCACTGATCGCAGCGCCGGCACTGACCGCGGGCTCTATGCCAGGGGGGTTATTATGGCTCTCACTACCGTCGCTGCTGACACTGCTGCGCTTCGTAGTACCACTAGCACGGTCATGAACAAAAATATCCTGCAGATTATTAGTATCAGCAGCAACCAGATTGGCTGCATCCGAGGCAAATGCCACATAGCGGCCATCGCCACTGATCACCGGCAGGAAACTATAGCCCCTGCCCTGGCTGCCATCACTGGCGATACTGACCAGTTCAGTAATGCCTGTATCGCGATCATGCACAAAAATATCGGCTCCTTGATTGCTGTCGCCGTCAACCAGGTTACTCGCTTGTGATGCAAATGCCACATAGCGGCCGTCGTCACTGATCGTGGGAGCAAAACTGGCAAAATCAGCCTGGCTGCCATCGCTGGCAATACTGACCCGTTCACTGCTAGCTGTTTGACGATCATACACAAATACGTCCTTTGCCCCGTTCGTATCATCGGCAACCAGGTTCGTCGCCTGCGAATAAAAGGCCACATAGCGACCGTTGCCGCTGATCGCCGGTGACCAGCTGCTATTGTCCCCCTGCACCCCGTCACGGCCGACACTGACGCGTTCGGTGCTGCCTGTGCTGCGATCATGGACAAAGATATCATATTCACCATTGTTATCATCGGCCACCAGATTATCTGCCCGGGAAGCAAAGGCCACATAGCGACCGTCAGCACTGATCGCCGGCTGACTGCTGCTATCATTACTTTCACCGCCATCACCGGCCACACTGACCCGTTCGCTGCTGCCGGTTTCACGATTATAGACGAAGATATCAGCAGCCTCATTGCCATCATCGGCAACGAGATCATCGGCAGAGCTGGCAAATGCCAGATAACGACCATCGTCACTGATAGCCGATGTCAGACCGGATGCAGTGACGCATTCGTTATGACCTGTCTGGCGATCATAGATAAAGATGCCGCCGTCACTGTCGGTCTCCTGCGTAGCCAGATTGGTCGCCCGGGAAGTAAAAGCAATATAGCGGCCATCGCCACTGATCACCGGCGCCCAACTATGCGCATTGCTTTGCGTACCGTCACTGGCCACGCTGACACGCTCGGTGAACGCGCTCAAGTCGGTCTGGGCATCATTGCTGTTCGGCAGCACGGTCGCTGGCGAAGGAGTATTCTCTTCACAGGCAGCAAGGAAAAAAATAATAACTACTAATAGATTGCATTTAAATCGCATGCTTATCCCCTAAAAGACACCAATTGGTTGACGATACTTTCTCTAGCTGAGCATCTTGCTTAAAGCATAGTACCTGCAAACAGTGCTACCCACGGCGCTTTTATGAATTTACATATCATTTAATCGTCTAAAAAATAATAACAAGAGTAAGCCATTAATAAAGAAAGAGTTAATACGCCAGTGATGACTAACACAGCGCATGGATTGTCAATAAATTTACACTATAAAGGGCTAAAATTGTTCATCTCATCAAAAAAAAATAATTTAACTCAATAAGCTAAAAAATTTTATGTTATTTTGCAGAAAAACAACTACTCAAGATCATTCCCAGCGTTCTCAATGCAGCTGCGCCAACTATAGAGCGCGATTTACACGGAGGTAAAGTCATGGCTAAAGGCATACGCGCTTATAATTTATACCCTAAACTTGTTGGCTCTATGGATATGTGGATCAACCATTTTGACCGGATTCGTGCCATGAACTTTGACTGGATCTATATTAATCCGATTCACTATCCGGGCTTTTCCGGCTCGGATTACGCCATAAGAAACCATTACCACTACCACCCGCTGTATATCACAGGACAGCTGAATTTTACCAATCCGGAAGCGCATGTCGAGACAGGCAATAAGCTGCTGCGCAAAGTCTGCCAGGAGGCCGACAAACGCGGTATGAAGATTATGATGGATCTGGTGATCAACCACACCGCGTTTGATTCTCCGCTCAGCGAGGAACACCCGGAGTGGTACGAACGCGATTCGGCCGGCAAGCTGAAACACCCCGGCGCACTGGACGGTGATGAGTGGATCGAATGGCAAGATCTGGCCAAGATTGACAACGCCAATTCCAGTGACAGAGATAATCTCTGGTGCTACTGGCTGGAGATGATGCTGTTTTATATGGACCTGGGGGTGCGCGGATTCCGCTGTGATGCTGCCTACCATGTTCCGGCCGAACTATGGCAGTTTCTTATTCCGCGCATTAAAGAAAAATACCCTGATGCCTTATTTTTAGGGGAGACGCTGGGCTGTTCATCACAGCAGGTTATTGATATTGCTGAATCCGGCTTCGATTTTATTACCAACAGCTTTAGATGGTGGAACTTAAAAGAGCAGTGGTTTCTGGATCAGCACAGTGAATACAGCCGTCATGCCCCTTCCATCTCTTTTCCGGAAAATCATGACACTATCCGCTGCGCCGATGAATTTTCCGGCAATCAGCAGCAGGCGCTGTTGCGCTACGAATTAGGGGCTTATATCTGCTCTAGCATTTCCACCACGATCGGCTTTGAATACGGCTTTCGCCGCCAGATTCACGTTGTCCATGTCAACCCTTCATGGTGGGAGCCGGTTTACTATGATATTTCCGCTGAGATTGGCGAAATCAACACTATTAAGGCCAGCTATAATATTCTTCAGGAGGATACTGGCTTAAACGTGCTGCCGCTGAACAACACCGGGCTGCTCGGCTTCACCAAAGAGAGCCGCAGTGGCCAGGAAAAGATCATGCTGCTGGCAAATATTGACCATCGCGATACGCACACCGTGCGCAAGTCAAACATATACGCCATTATGGGCTCGAATCAGGTCACTGATATTTCCCGTAGCCGGCGCCTGGAAAAAGTGCCTGCATCTCTGCAGTGCAGCCTGCAACCCGGCGAAGTCAAGCTGCTCTATGTAAAGCACTGACAGCAGCAGTTGCACCGAGAAGGCCTGTCAGCGCTTTATTGAATGGTTAATAAGTAGATCAAGGCAATGGTCAGCGCTGCAATCAGCAAGGTTTTAAGGCCGCTGATTAACCAGGTCACCCCGGAGAGCCGGCCAAGAAAAACACCAAAAAGAAAAATAATGACAATGGCAATAGCAATTGCGCAGTACAGCGGTGCAATAATCAATGTCACTCCCTGCATCGCCAGCCATAAGGGTGCAATGATCAGCAGTGAGATAATCAGCGGGGCCGAGCCGTTTACCAGGGCAATAAGCAGCGGTACCCAACGCGTTGCTTCCGCATGCGCTCCTTTGCGCAATTCAGTAATCATGGCCTCCTCAAGGTTGCTCAAAGCCAGGCGCAACTCTGCTTGTTCGCTGACAAAAGCACTACTGGTACCGCTTACGGCTAAGGCAATGGTTGCCCCCAGACAGGCATTAATCATAATCTGTAGACTCGAAGGCGGGCTAAACAGAAAACCAATAATGAGTCCGAGCATGGTCAGGGCGCCATCGAAACCATTAACCACAAAATAACGCCGTATTATTCCCTGAGAACGGGTAATCTGCAGATAAAAAGTGATTTGCGTAAAGGGTTTTAGCAAGTTGCGCTCCTTTGAGCTGAGCTTAAGGATAAAACAACGTCCTACTGCCAATAAGTAACGGGTTATTCGCCGTTTTTGCTCTGCTCATTGCGCACATCCACTTCATCAACACTATGCAGCGAGCTGCTCATCTCGCTAATGGCAGATTGTATTGCAGCAAAATTAAGATCATGACCTTCAATACATACGGCAACGGTTTCGGTTTTCTCATCAACGCCCAGCACCGTTAAACTGACCGCATAATCATCGCCGACTTCTGCAAGTTTAGAGCAAAACTCTAATGCTCGGGGTTGATGAGGTTTGAGAATATCCAGCACTAAACGTTTCACTAATACCATATCCGGCTCCGGCTACTCTATCATTTCAAGGCAAAGTGCTTGCAAATAATGCTCACTTTTTGCGCTCATTATATTGAGTATAGTGAAATATTCTATTACCGAGCGGCACCAGGGAGCACTTGCCCGCATCGAGATTGCCGTTATCACTTTTCTGCTCAGACGTTAATTAAAGGTAACGCTTTTATTATCAATACTGGCTGCAGTAATATTTATTTCGTATTGCTCGCCATCTTTTTCGACTTGCAGCATTCTTAATAATAAAAACGGATATTGTTTTGAGAACCACATCGTCGTTTGACGCTTTTTGCCTTTATCGCGTACTTTCTCAACGCTGATGCTATTGATTACCCCAAAGGCCGTCTGAATTTTTTCTTCACCGGTGACACGAAAACGGTTTTCTCTTATTTTTCCTTTATCGGCGACACCATAGCGCATATCCTGCTGACCTGACTGCACATCCATAGCTAACTGCAGCTGAAAACTTAATCTATCAAAGGTATTTTGCGGAATATCGGTAATTGTCCAGCCTTTCTTTTTTAACGGGTTTAGCGCAACCATTTTATCCCAGTCAAAATTAACTTTTTTTCGTCTATCTCGCGTTAAAGGGGCTGAAAGTTTGTAGTTATATGAATGCGGCAGCACTTTATTGTTCTGCCAGGAAAGGTGTGTGGCTTCATCAATATCGGCGAGAAATGATCTTACCTTAAAGCTATATAACCACTGTCCATTTTCTGATTGCTGCAGCTCGCGGACAGCTTGACCTTCAATACTGATACCTTTTTTTATTTTTGCACTGTAGCTTGCCTTATGTGCAACTAACTCACCGGCCTGGCCGGGTGCTGCGATGGCAAAGAGTAGCGGCCATATAAAACAGAGTTTAACGATAGTATTCATTTGCTACTACTCCTTGTTTTTACGCTAAGACACCCCGACTCGACGCGCTTAAATACTCACCTGCTGCAGAACCTCATCTGCAAATGACAGCACTTTTAAGGTACCATCTTGATAGAGCCCGTAACTGGCAGCATGCCCACCTTTAGGAAAGGTAATCGAGCCCGGATTATAGATAAACTGCTCGCCATTTTGCTCTGCCAGAGGAATATGGGTGTGCCCATAGGCGATAATGTCCCCCTTTTTTAGCGGCGGGCGATGATCGCTATTATAGATATGGCCATGGGTTAAAAAGATACGCTGACCATTTTCCAGCAATATCCAAGCATAGCTTTCCTGCATCGGAAAGTTAAGCAGCATCTGGTCAACTTCACTATCGCAGTTACCGCGCACCGCCAAGATCTGCTCACTATATTGATTTAAAAGCTCTGCAACTGCCGCTGGTTGATAGCCCTGCGGGACAGGATTTCTCGGACCATGATTCAAAATATCACCTAGAATGACCAGATAATCAGCCCCCGACGCTTGATATTTGTCGAGCATTTTTTCTGTTGCCGGTAATGAGCCATGCAGATCCGAAGCAAAAAAAAGTTTCATCTTTCTGTTCTCCTCAAAACTTTTATTTTACTGTTTTAAGCATCCAATGCCATACCGTTGAGCACGATATTATTGTAACTCACCATACCAATCACTTTACCATTCTCAATGACCGGTGCACGGCTGACACCAAAGCGTTCAAATAAACGCGCGCAGTATTTCACATCCATATCAGGAGAGACGGATAAAGCCGGTTTCGTCATGATCTCGTAAATATTAGTGCGCTCAACCGAGTGGTTGCGGGCTAACACTTTTTTGGCAATATCATTCATTAAAACGATGCCGTATTCATCATTATCGTGGCGCTTATTCACCACTAGCGCTTTGACGGCATATTGTCGTGCCAGCTGGATGCCTTCTTCCACTGTTTTAATCCCGTCAATCATGGCATAGGAATTACCCATAACGTCTCTAACTCGAACAACCTTATGCTGGCTCATAACTCATCCTCTACTACTTTAGTTAATGTCTCTACCTGACGCGAAACTCCGACCGCGTCTTCAATATCGATTTGAATGGCAATCCCCTGCCCGGACTCCTGATCAAAGCCTCCGACCTGGTTAATTGTTTCCAATATATTTCGCGATAAATGCTCTTCGACCATAAAGAAGACCACATCTTTCTGTACATCTAAGGTCAGGCCAAAAAAAGTGGTCTTTTGTTTGAGCCCCTCCCCGCGCGCATTATTGATCACTGTTGCACCAGTGGCCCCCGCCAAGCGTGCCGCATCGACAACAGCATCTGTCTTTGCATCCTCGACAAAGGCAATTATTAGTTTAAAGCGCATTATCTTTCTCCTTAGAATCTGCTCTTGAGTTTAACCATTGAGTGATTTGGGCATATGCCATTACTGAAATAATTGGAAATAAACATGCAAATGCAATTAATCCAAAGCCATCAATAACCGGGTTTCTGCCCGGAACGGTGGAGGCTAACCCTAAACCTAATGCCATGACTAATGGCACAGTCACAGTCGAGGTGGTCACACCACCAGAATCATAGGCCAGCGGTATAATCAGCTTTGGCGCAAAATATGTTTGTATAATAACGATGATATAGCTGGCGATAATATAATAATGGATAGGGTCACCGACAATTATCCGGTAACTCCCTAAGGAAATACCACAGGCGACACCTAAAGCCACCGCAACCCGTAAGCCATTAACTTTGATCGCGCCACCGGAAACCTGGTTCGCTTTAATCGCTACCGCAATCAATGAAGGCTCGGCAATGGCGGTACTAAATCCGACAGCAAATGCAAACAGATAAACCCAATAATAATCACTCCAGGACAAGGGCTCGCTTAGGTCATCCTTAAAAGAGTAAAGAAATTCCGGTGCGGTGAGCTGCTTCGCCATGGTTTCACCCAATGGAAAAAGTGCCAACTCCAACCCCAGAAGAAAAAGAGACAGCCCTAAAATCACATAAAAGAACCCCAGCAAAACCCTGGGCAGATTGGCGATTGGCTTTCTGAGGATCACTATTTGAAAGGCAAAAATAATACTGGCAATAGGAAGCACATCCACCATAGTGCTAATGAACATATCGACAAACTGCAGTGGATTCATCATGATAAAATCATCCCGTAAAACATCACAAAGATCATAGGCAGCAGCGAGGCAAATGCAATCAAACCAAAGCCGTCTAACATGGGATTTCGGCCTTTAATGGATGATGCCAGCCCGACCCCCAAAGCGGTTACCAGCGGGACGGTAATTGTCGAAGTAGTAACGCCGCCGGAGTCGTAGGCGATACCGATAATGGTTTCCGGTGCAAACCAGGTCAGAACAACGACGCCAATATAGCCGGTAATTATCATGATATGAATCGGCCAGCCCTTAAGTATACGCACTACCCCCAGCACAATGGCAAGACCAACAGAAAGCGCCACCGTCACCCGCAGGCCATTAGCGTAGTCTTTCATCCCTTCCACCGTTTGCGGGATAACACCACCTTCAGCAGCCACTTTTGCAGCTTCACTCGCCACAGCCGTTAATGCCGGTTCAGCAATAGTGGTGCCAAAGCCTAAACAAAATGCAAATAAAATCAGCCAGAAGAGACTGCCTTTTTGGGCGAAAGCTCGCGCCATGCTTTCACCAATGGGGAAAAGCCCCATATTCAAACCAAAAATAAAAAAGGTCAGACCTAAAACAACAAAAAGCAGCCCTAAAAGAATCGACAGGATATTGGGTAGAGGCTCCTGTAAGACAACTAATTGGAAAAAAGCGATCACACATATTATCGGCAGAAGATCACGCAAGCTTCCCAGCATCTCTTTAAATAGCGCATTCACTGCTTTCATAGCTTCCCTCCATAGAATATTTCCTGCGTATATGGTGCTTAAATATTAAAATCAAATCTACCACTATCGCTTTTTTTTCAAAAAAATGAGAGGTTTAGCTTGCGCGCCGATAAGTTAGCCAGCTCCCTGTGCCGTTTTTCATTTATCTCGCCGCGCTGTTCAACCTGCGTTCAGCTAATAACAGTGACCTTAGCGCTATTGAAAAGAAGCCTTAACAGGCACCATGAAGAAGTAGTGACCGTTCATCATTACCAACATTCAGATAGCGCTCATCATGATCGAGCGCATAAACACCGAAGCCGCTATCAGAAAAAGCACTCTCACAAAAAAACATCCCCTCTGCTCGGCAGTCACGACCAGCATGCCACTCGCCTTGGGCTGCAGGTAAATATACACAGCGATGCTTTTGCTATTAGCATACGGGATTGATCGCAAGCAGCGCTGTTACCGGCTTCTCAAAAGTGTCTATTTAATTGATATGCGCGGCCAAATATTAATTTTTGACTATAATTAGAAGGCAATTTAACTGACGAGGGTAAAAACTATGAAGTACTATAAAAGTGTAACAATGGCTGTATCTTCTGTATTGGCTATCGCGCTATTAAGTGGCTGTGATCAAAATGGAGATGCGGCAAAAGATGCTGCGAGTGAACCTGAAGCCGTAGTAGAAGAAATGGATACTGATGCAACAGGTAGCATGGATAAGATGACTGAAGCTGCGACGACTGTCGTTGAAGATGCACAAGAGACAATGAAAGATACCGCCACTACTGTCGTTGAAGATACTAAAGAAGCTATCGGTGCTGTAGCCGAAGGTGCCAGTGAAACAATGGATTCTGTTGTTGAAGGGGCAAAAGAAAAAATGATGCACATGACTGAAGAGGCAGAAGAAATGATGCCTATGGCTGAGGATGCCCATGAAAAAATGAATGAAGCAAAAGACACGATGGCAGAATAAGCGTTATGCCAATATTTGTGTCATTTCTGAAAATAATAGCAAACGGAGATGACACAGAACTTTAGCCCCCGGCTTTAATCCTCTGCAGAATCTCCGCTCTTTTTACCGCATGGTGGTTGCGCTTGGTTATTGCGATCCAGCCTCTGCTTGGCAATATTAAACTCCTCTTCACTTAACACGCCTTGCTTGTGTAAAGCCTGCAACTGCTCATGGGTCACATTTACGTTTTCCCCGAGGTCAGCCGCTATGACTTTCTCTTTTTCAAGCAAACCTGTAAATTGTCCAATTTTACGGAACAGTAATTTAATAAAACGCCATAACTTAGGCAAAAGCAAAATCGCCAGGATGATAAATATCAGCAGTAAAATAATAAAAACCAGCGGATGATTAAGCGCAGTCCAAAGTCCGGCAAGCACCAGCAGATCTTCGCTGATTGATGCCGTCCAGTTAGTCACCGGCTCAGGGGAGGTATTGATAAGCAGCCGCGTTCCTGCTTTAGTCGCATGACTGGTGGCGGCTAACCCGCCGCCCATAATAGCGGCGGCAATTTCTAATGCCGGCGTCACCTCGCCGACAGCACCGGCCGCCAACATCGCACCGGCCGGCAAGCGAATAAAGGTAGAAATCACATCCCAGCCGCTGTCGACGCCCGGCGTTTTATCGACAAAAAACTCAACAAAATACATTATCCCTGCTGCGCCTATCACCAGCGGGTTTTCAAGTACCGCCAGCCCCGAAGGTAAATCAATATTGCCACTCGCGCCGCCTAAACCTAACACCAGCAGCGCAGCATATAAATTTATTCCGCTGGCCCATGATGCGCCCATAGTCAAGGCTAAGGTGCTCAATAAAGCTTGGTAGCTTTCCATATAACATTTCCTTTATGAGGGCTTGTTGGTTAAAAAGGGGCGGCGAAAACCTGTGTCCAATAACGGCTATAATAGGTTGCGTCATTGCTGACCACGGCAGCCGCCATTTCAGTAAAATCCGCACTCATAATATTGGCACAGTGGCCCGGACTGGATAACCATCCCGCCATAAC
>JBFGZH010000047.1:0-13305 GCA_041586895.1 Psychromonas sp.
ATGTTATTGTCGAAGCGGCAGGCTTAAAATTAGGCTTCACTGTTGTTGCCTGCTTGATACTCAATAGCCGACGCAGTAAACAGAATAGGGATAAGCGATGAATTTATTTAGTAAAACACACTTTATTATGCTGGCCGGGGCGCTGTTATTAATAGCCTGCAGTGATTCCAGCATGCCCAAAGAGGGCAAGCAGTATATCGCTCTGCCGACCCAGCTTGCCGAGCAAAGCCTAGCGCCGGTTAGCGAAGTCTTTTCATTAACCTGCGGACATTGCCGCAAGATGGAAAACTTTTTACCTCAGATCAGTCAACTGAGCGGCACAGAGATTGGCAAATTACATATCACCTTTAATCAAGCGGCAGATAATGCCGCTCAGCTCTATTATGCAGCAGAGATGCAGCTCGGCGGTGTACCGGATCATGCTTTTATGGAGGAGCTATTTGCCATCATACAGGATAAGCAAGATAGTGGCAGCGCACAACAACAAGCGATTGCGCAGGCTTTTAGCGCGCGCAACCTGACCAGCCCCCTGCTGTTCAGCGCACAACAAAATGAGCAATTGGCAGCTAAAGTTGAACAGATACGTCGTCTATCACAGCAGTCAGCTATCAATGCGGTCCCCACTTTTATTGTTAACGGCCGCTATCAAGTGCTTGTCAGCGGACATGACTCCGGCAAAGAGATAGCCGCTACGATCAGCTATTTACGTGAAAAATAATGCATATTCGAATTTAACTTTTGAGATTAGCTGAAAACCGCTCAAACCTTATTGAGCGGTTGCTTATACGAGCGGCAATTTTTACTGCAAATCATCCGGGCCGACGCGCACTATCAGTTTGCCGAAGTTTTTCCCTTCCAGCAGCCCGATCAATGCTGCCGGCGCATTCTCCAAACCATCCACCACTTGTTCCTGGTATTTGATTTTGCCGGCATTTAACCACTGCCCCATCTGCTCGCTGAATTCATTATAACGATGACCATAATCATCAAACACGATAAAGCCCTGCATTTTGATGCGCTTCACTAATAGTGTGCCCATCAGCATAGACAAACGATCCGGCCCGCTCGGCAGTTCGGTAGCGTTATACTGAGAGATAAGCCCACACAGCGGAATACGTGCTTTACTATTAAGCAGCGGCAACACCGCATCAAATACCTTACCGCCGACATTTTCAAAGTAGACATCGATGCCCTCTGCACAGGCTGCCGCTAACTGTTCTCCTAATCCGTCAGAATAGTGATCAAGGCAGGCATCAAAACCAAGCTGCTCAACCGCATATTGGCATTTTTGCTGACCACCGGCAATACCCACTACTTTACAACCTTTTAGCTTAGCTACCTGTCCCACCAGGCTGCCTACCGCGCCAGTTGCCGCGGCAACCACCACGGTTTCTCCAGCTTGCGGCTGACCAATATCCAGTAGCCCCATATAAGCGGTTAAACCGGGCATT
Source organism: Psychromonas sp. (assembly GCA_041586895.1). GTDB lineage: Bacteria > Pseudomonadota > Gammaproteobacteria > Enterobacterales > Psychromonadaceae > Psychromonas. Next base: position 1,452 of record JBFGZH010000047.1, read on the forward strand.
CCCAGTACACCTAAGGCATAAGAACGATGTGTTAAGTTTGCATCCAATTTGATTAGACCTTCCCCATTGCTGACACTATAGTCCTGCCAGCCGCCAAAAGAGACCACCCAGTCCCCTTGCTGGTAATCAGGATGAAAAGAGTGCTCAACCCGGCAAACCGTTCCGCCGACCATAGGTGCGCCCAACGCAACCGGCGGCGCATAGGATTTACTATCGCTCATGCGCCCGCGCATATAGGGATCCAGGGAGAGAAAAACCGTGCGCAGTAAGACTTCGCCCTGCTTTGCCTGCGGTTTCTCGCTTTGCGCTAGGGTGAAGTTACTCGCGACCGGCGCGCCAAAAGGCCGCGATGCCAATAAAATCTGCCTGTTGATCTGTGTTGTTTGGGTCATAAAGACTCCTATATCTGCTTAATCCATAAAGAAAAACAAATTTACAGGCTTATGCAGATGGTTCAGCTTAAGCCTGTAAATTTTTATTCGCCTTACAATGCGGCCATTAATATTTCCCGGCTGACTTCTAAAGTGATCTCCTGTTTTTCGCCCAGCGCAGTCATACCGTGCTCTTCAAGCTGGGCAACAAGGGTATCAATATCTGACTCACCGAGCTCGACATCCGCTAAACGGATAGGCATTGCCATGCGTTGGAAAAAGTCTTCTGTTAATTGAATCGCCTGCGCTATCTGCTGTTCTTCACTGCCTGCACTTAGCTGCCAGACTCTTTGCGCATACTGCAGCAGTTTGTCATGTTTGGCCTGTTGACGAACTTTCATGACTGCCGGTAAAACAATCGACAGTGTACGCGCATGATCAATGCCATAGCTGCCGGTCAGTTCATGGCCGATCATATGCGTCGACCAGTCCTGTGGCACACCCGCACCGATTAAACCATTGAGTGCCATGGTCGCCGACCACATAATATTGGCGCGGATATCGAGATCATTCTTGGTTTCAGGGTGCAGCGCTTTAGGGCCCTCTTCTATCAATGTCTGTAATAAACCTTCGGCAAAACGATCCTGCACCTTGGCGTTCACATCATAGGTCAGGTATTGCTCCATAATATGAATAAACGCATCAACCACACCGTTACTAATCTGACGATCGGAAAGCGATAACGTAACGGCCGGATCCAACACGGCAAACTGTGGACGTACCGCAGGACTCATAAAGGGTAATTTATGGCCGTCACGGGTGACCACCGAGCCGATATTGGTTTCACTGCCCGTTGCCGGTAACGTTAATACCACACCAATGGGTAATGCCGTTTCCACCTGTTGCTGTTTAGCAACGATATCCCAGGGATCATCACCCGCAAACAGTGCGGCTGCGGCAATAAATTTTGTCCCGTCAACCACAGAGCCGCCGCCGACAGCGAGTAGATAATCGATGTCATGCTCTTTAATCAGCGCCTGCGCTTTCATCAGTGTCGCGTACTTAGGATTAGGCTCAATGCCGGAAAATTCAAACCATTGATGATCTTGCAGTGCCTCAGCAACCTGCTGGTAAACACCGTTGTTTTTTATTGAACCGCCACCATAAGTCACTAACACTTTGGCATTCTTTGGAATTTCCTTGCTGACTGCGCTGATTTGACCTTCACCAAAGTGGATACGCGTCTGATTTTCAAAACTAAAATTTAACATCTTTTTTCCTATTCCTTATACATTTAAGTGATTAAGCAGTTTTTGCGCAACCAGTTCAGAACTGGCCGGATTCTGCCCGGAGATAATAAGCCCATCCTGTACGGCAAAAGCATGCCAATCCGCTGCTTTTTGATATTCGGCGCCGCGTTTAAGGAGTTCATTCTCTAATAAAAAAGGCACTATTTCGGTTAACTGTACGGCCGCTTCCTCACTGTTAGTGAAACCGCTGACAACCTTGTTTTTAACAATAAACTCACCGTCACTGTTTTTGACATTGAGCAGCGCCGCCGTGGCATGACATACCGTTGCCACCGCTTTATCGGCCTTTAAAAACGCCTCAATCAGTGCAATTGAATCGCGGTTTTCAACTAAATCCCAAAGCGGGCCATGGCCGCCCGGATAAAAGACAGCGTCATAATCAGTTTGATTAACGCTGCTCAGTATTTCTGTCTGCGCCAGCTGCTGCTGTGCTGCAGGATCATCGGCAAAGCGTTGCGTTGCCTGCGTCTGAAAATCGGCTAACTCACTTTTCGGATCGATCGGTGGTTGACCGCCTGCAGGTGATACCAGGGTGACATCAACACCGGCATCTTTAAACAGGTAATAGGGGGCGGCAAACTCTTCGACCCAAAAACCGGTTTTCTCGCCGCTCTCACCCAGTTCAGCATGTGAAGTCAAAACCATTAATATTCTCTTAGTGCTCATATTTTTTACTCCTATTTAAAGCGTGCAGTTCACTCTGTGGAAGTCATTGAACGGATAAGAGTATATGCCTATATCTAAAATTGTACTATGCAGAGACAATTGATAACATTGGTAGAATAATTGATACAATAAGTGGTAGTCTGATGGATATTTCATTTGAACAGCTGAAAAGCATGGTGGTATTTGCTCAAGTTGTTGAGCAGGGCAGCTTAACGGCTGCGGCCAGACATATCGGTTTATCACGTGCGGTGGTGAGTTATCACATCAAAAAACTCGAGTCGCATCTGGGCATTAAACTGCTCAATCGCTCAACGCGCAATATCACCCTTACTGAAGCCGGAAGCCAATATTATCAGCGTTGCCGCATTATTGCCGAACAAGCCGCTGCCGCTAATCAACAAGTTGAAAACTTAAAAAGCGAACCGGTCGGCTTATTAAAGATCACCTGCCCGGTTAATGTCGGCCTGCAGACGATTGTGCCGGCACTCAATGAGTTCCGTAAGCTTTACCCTAAAATCGAGCTGGATGTGATGCTCAGCGATGAAGTGGTGAATATTATTAAGGAAGGGATAGATCTGGCCATTCGCGGTGCGCCATTAGCGGACTCAGGTTTGCAGGCGAGCAAACTAGCCACCCTGCCTACCTGCCTGTGCGGCGCGCCTGAATATTTCCAGAAACATGGCTATCCGAGCAATCCTGCCGAGTTAGCTGACCATGATTGGGTGATTTATAAACTGACAGCCAATGTACTCGAGCTTAAAAAAGGCAAGCGCTCATTCTCCGTTAAAGTAAAGGGAACGATCAGTACCAACAATGCCGCCGCCCGTACTGCCTTTATTGAAGGTGGCCACGGTCTCGCACGTATTCCCACCTATGATGCCCTGCCGAAAATAAAAGCGGGTACTTTAATATCTGTACTGGATGATTATCAGCTTAATGCTATTAATGTTTACGGGGTCTTTCCGCCGGGTGCGGCAAAGTCGAAAAAACTGCGTTTATTGCTCGATTACTTAAAAACCTACTTCAAAAAGCAACAGCCGCTATTATCTTCAATTTAAATGAAAACCACCCCCGCCCCTGCCTATCAGCACATATCGGCAGTGATAAACCATTTAATAGCCGCACTGCTTTCATCCATCTCCACACAGAGCACCGCGCTATTTTGAAACTTCACCAGGGAACAATTGGCATCCCCGGTGACAAGCTGCGCAACCACTTTGCTCAGATTAGGCAGGTGACCGACATAGATCACCGCATTTTCTGCAATATGCTGCTTTAACAGCTCAGGATTATCATTAGGCGCCATTCCGGCAAGTTCAACCAGCTCCTTCACCGCCAATATTTGTGAAAATATCACCGCGGTCTGCCGCGCTCTTAACTTGCCGCTATGGTAAATCTTATTAACCATCACCTTATGTGCCTTTAAATAGGCGGCCACTTTATGCGTTTCCAGGTTGCCTCGATCCGATAATGCCCTGTTGGCATCGACCTCTTTAGCATGGGCAATGCCATGCTGAACAAAATACACGCTTTTCATTGTACTGCTCCCTTGTGCTTTTTCTGATTTCCCTTAAAGCGTAGCTGAAATAAAAAACCCTTAGCAAAGGCTTAACTTTGCTAAGGGTTTTTATAATTTTTGTGCCTTTAAAGCGACTTTTTACACAGCAAAGACCGGCTCGATATACTGCACTGGCGATTCGCTGACCGGCTCTTCAAAGGTCACCATCTCCCAGGCTTCCTGATCTGCTAACAGTGCACATAATAGCTGGTTATTGAGCGCATGACCGGTTTTATAGGCTTTTAAATGGCCTAAAATAGTGTAACCGGAAAGGTATAAATCACCAATGGCATCTAATACCTTATGTTTTACGAATTCATCTTCATAGCGCAAGCCTTCCGGATTTAACACGCGGAATTCATCCAAGCCAATGGCATTGTCTAAACTCGCCCCGAGGGCCAGATTATTCGCCTGTAACTGCTCCACGCCCTTCATAAAGCCGAAGGTGCGGGCACGGCTGATCTCTTTTACAAACAGATCACCGGAAAAGTCCATTTCGATATGCTGATTTTGCCCTTCAAAAACCGGATGCTCGAAATCGATTTTAAAATCTAAGCTGAAACCACAACTTGACGGCTGTAGTTCGGCCCATTTTCCTTCCTTCGAATCTTCAACACGGACCGCTTTTTTTACGCGAATAAATTTTTTCGGCGCATTCAGCTCTTCAATACCGGCGGATTGTAATAGGAAAATAAACGGACTGGCACTGCCATCCATAATGGGAATTTCCGGTGCATCGACATCAATAATAATATTGTCAATCCCTAAGCCGGCAAGCGCAGCTGAAAGATGCTCAACCGTGGATATCTTTTCCCCCTGCTCATTAACCAGACAAGTACAGAGCAGTGTTTCCTGTACGGCTTGCGCATGGGCTTTAAAGCTGACCACAGGATCGAGATCGATACGACGATAAACAATACCTGTATTTGCAGCTGCAGGATGTAACTCAATGGTTACCTTATTTCCTGAATGCAAACCAATACCGGTTGATTTTACACTTTTCTTTAATGTTCTTTGTTTAATCATCGTCGCCACCTATCGTTCAAATTTTGAACTGTTTTACATAATTGCGCAGTATATCAGTTTGCGAACTGCATCACAAACTGATTATTGATAGCCTCTTAGCTCTGCAAATATCTAAAAACTAGAGCGCTATCACACTGAAACTACTCGGCTTGTTTACGCAAAAAGGCCGGAATATCCAAGTAACTTCCTTCCGACTCGGCAGCCGTTTCGCTGCTATCCTGAGCAGCACTTTGTTCCTTGCTGGCCACGGCTGCTTCAGTTGCCATACTTTCCACCGCCACGGCGGACTTTTTAGGCAAATTTAACTCAGACTTGCGCTCACCAAGACCGGTGACAATCACTGTCACATGCAGTTCGCCGCTATCAATGGTCGGATCAACAGTGACACCGACAATAATTTGTGAATCATCAGAAGCAAACTCTTTTAATGCATCACCGACAGTTTCATATTCATCCCAGGTAAAATCAATACCGGCAACAATATGCACCAGCACGCCGCGAGCATTAGACAGATCCACATCTTCAAGTAACGGACAGGAGATCGCCTGTTCAACCGCTTCCTCGGCACGCTCTTCGCCTGTGGAAATACCAATTCCCATCACGGCAGTAGTGCCCGCTTCGGTCATCACGGTGCGCACGTCCGCAAAGTCAATATTGATGGTACTTTGCTCATTATTAATAATGGCTGAAAAACCGGACACGGCATCATATAACACACCATTGGCCGCCTCTAATGCGCCCAGGAATGAAACCCCCTTCGGCAGGGATTTCTGCAGTTTATCATTGGGAATGATCAGTAACGAATCAATATGCTCAGATAAACGTGCGACCCCTTGATTGGCATAATTAATACGCTTCTTCCCTTCAAAAAATGAAGGTTTGGAAACCACACCAATGGTTAATGCACCCAGTTCATTCGCCACTTCAGCGACAACAGGTGAAGCACCGGTTCCCGTGCCACCACCCATACCTGCGGCGATAAACACCACATCGGCACCGTCAAGCAGTTCACGAATTTTTTCTTTATCTTCTAAGGCGGATTTATAACCAATTTCAGGGTTTGCCCCCGCACCCAGACCGTTAGTAATAGATGCTCCAATCTGCAGGCGAACATCTGCTTTTGATGAACGCAATGCCTGTGCATCAGTATTCATGGCGATAAATTCAGCCCCGGTCAAACCTTGGGCTATCATGTGGTTAACAGCATTGCCGCCACCGCCACCCACACCGACAACTTTAATAATCGCCTGCTGAGTGTGCTCGTCATCAACAATTTCAAACATCTGCTCTTCATCCACTATTTCAAACATTTGCTCACTTTCCATTTCACTTAAATTATCAGACATTGTATATCTCCACCTTCAAGAGGTACATCATAGCAACTAATATTCTTTTTTAATCCAGCTTTTTATTTTCTGCAAAAAGAGGGATAAACGATTTTCTTCAACAACCTCTTGGTTATCAATAAACTCATCATTTTTATAACGTAATAAACCTAGTGCCGTTGAATATGCCGGTGTCGCCACATCATCCACTAAGCCTTGTATATTTTGCGGTTGCCCTATCCGTACCTGCATATTATTAAAGACCTGTTCGGCCACTTCAACTAACCCGTCGATTTGTGCCGCCCCGCCTGTGATCACAATACCTGCTGCCAAGTGTTGTTTTAACCCTTCTGCGGCAAATTCGTGATGCAGCTTACAGAGCTCTTTTTTAATCAGGCTTAATAACTCACTGTAACGCGGTTCAATAACCTCAACTAACCTTTGTCGCTGCACACTGCGTGCCGGTCTGCCGCCGACACTCGGCAGCGCAATCATCTCATCAGCGCTGATATTATCACAGCTTAAACTGCCATATTTAACTTTAACATCTTCTGCAGATGTCGGCGGCGCACTAAAAGCGATAGCAATATCATTGGTCACTGAGTTGCCGGCATAATCTAACACTGAGCTGTGGCGCAATGCCCCGCCAATATAAACGGAAAGATCCATTGTCCCGCTGCCCATATCGACAACACAGACGCCGAGCTCTTTTTCATCTTCACTTAAAATCGCCGCGCCCGATGCAACACCGGAAAAAGTTAACTGATCTATGGCCAGCCCGCATCGTTCAACCGCTTTTTCCAGGTTTTTAACTAAATCATTATGACAGGTGATTAGATGCACATCCGCCTTTAGCTTGACACCGGATAAGCCCACCGGGTTATTGATACGCCCCTGCGAATCAATGCAATACTGCTGCGGGATAACATGTAACAAACGCTGATCATCACGAATTTTAATGGAGCGGGCATTATGCAATACACTTTCCACATCATAGGGCGTCACTTCATGATCTTCAATTGCCCAGGTGCCCGACTCGTTTAAAGATTCAATATGCGCGCCGGAAATAGACAGGTTCACCGATGACACCTTGCAGTCAGCCATCTCTTCAGCACGGGTCAATGCTTCATCAATAGCAACAACAATAGAATCTAAATCGGTAACAGAGCCTTTATCCACGCCTTTTGCAGGCGCCTCGCCAATACCAACAATATTGATAATGCCGCCGTCCAGCTGCTCTCCGATTAAGAGTACAACTTTGCTGCTGCCAATATCCAATCCAACTGTATAATTACTTTCCATACTTAAGATTCACCGTTTATTATTTAGCAAATAAGAGATATCATTTTCAATTAACCTCGATATCTTTGTTTTTCCAACCAATCGCAAACCCCGTATCGTAGCGAAGATCAATATAGCTGATGGTGTTAATATCATATTTTTCCTGCAGTAACGGGTACACAGTTAAAAAACGCTGAATACGATCAAGTTTCTGCTCCTGGCCTAAACGCAATGCCATCCCATTTTCTAAGACAATTTCACTGGAATGGCGCGTATCGCTTTTTAAGGAAGCAATTTTAAATTTATTCACTTTTAACAGCTGATTAATTTTCATATAAGTTGCTAAAACGTCACTGCTCGACTCATCTTTACCGTACAGTAGCGGATAGCGCTTGTGCAGGGTCTGCGGCTCTGCTTCAATAATTTCAGCAAAACGATTCAACAGCGCCCGGTCATTCCATACGGCAACAATTTCCTGCTCAACCACATGAATTTTCAAGGTACTCGGCCAGCGTTTACGAATTGAGACCGAATATACCCATGGCATCGCTTCAAGCTGCTGCTGAATTTGCGCAATTTCTAAGGTAAAGAAATTTAGCCTGTCCTGTTGTGTAACCAACACAGAGCGCACATCATCCAGCGAAATATGCTCCCTTGACCCAGTCAAAATTAAAGAGGTTAGCGGCACAGCTTGTGCGTCCGTCAACCAGCTCTTTAATTGCAAATAACTGTATTGCAGAATATAAATAACAGTAAGAAAAAACAGTAAGCTTAACCACCTGCCAATCTTTACCTGTGTTAATTGATTCCACATGCTGTTACAACGTTTGTTTTAATATTTCTAAAACCAGCCGGTCAAAATCATAGCCCGCCTGCTTAGCCGCCTTCGGCACTAAACTTGTCTCTGTCATGCCCGGTACCGTATTGGCTTCCAGCAGATACCAGTTGCCCTGCTGATCGCGCATACAATCAACACGTCCCCAACCGCTGCAACCCAGCGCGGCAAATGCCTGTGTCGCTAACTGGTTGAGCTCAGCCAGCTCTTCGCCCGCCAATCCGCAGGGACAAAAATACTGCGTATCCGCTGATTGATACTTTGCCTGATAGTCATAAAAGGCATTATCCGTGTGCATACGGATAGCAGGTAAGGCCTGGCCATTTAACATGGAAACCGTATATTCCTGACCGCTTATCCAGGATTCCAGGAGCACTTTATGATCAAATTTAAATGCTGCGTGTAATGCCTCAACAAGCTCGGCGGCACTGGCAACTTTCGCCATACCAATGCTTGACCCTTCATTAACAGGTTTCACCATGACCGTCCCCGATAATGAGGTTAGTATATCTTCTGCCTGTGCAGGATTAAAGCTACCCTTGATAATTATTTGATACCTGGCAGTAGGTAATTGATAACTTTGCCAAATTTGCTTACTTCTGGATTTATCCATAGCAATCGCTGAACTTAACAGGTCACTACCGGTAAAAGGAATCTGCAGAGTGCTCAAAAAACCTTGAATACTGCCGTCTTCGCCACCACGACCGTGCAGTGCAATAAACACCCGTGCAAATCCCTGCTTCTTCAGCTCAGTAATATCGTCATGCGCAGGATCAATAGCAACAGCATCAATTCCCTGGCGCAGTAGCGCATTTAAAACCGCACTACCGGAGCGCAATGAAACTTCACGCTCTGCACTGTGACCACCGAGTAGCACCGCCACCTTACCAAATTCTGCCTTCATTAATTTATACCCGTTTGTTGCATTTTTTCTATATCCAGCTTTAATTCCGCTAATGTTTTCACCACCGCACCAATATTACCCGCCCCTTGGGTAAGCACCAGATCACCATCTTTAATAATCTGCGCTAAGGCAGCCGGTAATGCTTCCGGGGTGGCGACAAAGATCGGCTCTTTATCTGTATGCTGACGAATGGTTCGGCATAAAGAGCGGCTGTCAGCACCGGCAATCGGCGTTTCTCCTGCCGCGTAGACATCGAGTAACAGTAATTGATCAACCTGTGCCAGTACCTGCGCAAAATCGTCATAAAGATCGCGAGTACGTGTATAACGGTGCGGCTGATAAGCCATCACTAAACGTCTTTCCGGCCAGCCTTCGCGTGCGGCATTGATGGTAGCCTGCACCTCAGTAGGATGATGACCGTAATCATCGACCAGTAATGCCTGGCCACGCCCCGTTGCAAATTCACCATACTGCTCGAAACGGCGGCCAATACCTTCAAATTGATTCAGCGCAGTGACAATAGCGAGATCATCAATATCCTCTTCCATCGCCACTGCGATCGCCGCTGCGGCATTTAAGGCATTATGCTTGCCGGGCAGATTTAATTGAATTTTTAAATCGCTCCGGTTGACTCTATGCACGAGAAACTCACTGCGGTTAACCATCTGTTTAAATCCGGAAACGCGGACATCGGCTTGCTCATGAAAGCCATAGGTTACGCACTTACGGGAAAATTTAGGGATTAAAGATTCAATCACGGCATCATCTAAACAAACCACTGCGCTGCCGTAAAATGGCAGGTTTTGAATAAACTGCACAAAGGTATCTTTTAACACCTCAAAATCACCCTGATAGGTATCCATATGATCGGCTTCAATATTGGTCACCACTGACACCATAGGCTGAAGGTGTAAAAAGGAAGCATCGCTTTCATCTGCTTCGGCAATCAGATAACGGCTTTGCCCCAGCTTGGCATTGGTACCGGCACTGTTTAACAAACCGCCAATAACGAAAGTCGGATCCAGGTTTGCCTGCCCGTAGATACTGGCAATTAAACTGGTGGTCGTGGTTTTGCCATGCGTGCCGGCTACAGCCACACCATGGCGGTAGCGCATTAACTCAGCGAGCATCTCGGCGCGGCGCACCACAGGAATACGCGCTTCCTGCGCCGCCAGCAGCTCCGGATTATCAGGACTAATCGCCGTCGAGACCACCACCACAGATGCACCGCAGATATTCTCTGCCTGATGGCCGATAAATATTTCCGCCCCTATTGCACGTAAACGCCTTACCACCGGGTTTTCAGCAATATCTGAGCCGCTAATGTTATAACCTTCATAGGCAAGCACTTCGGCAATACCGCCCATGCCTGCACCACCTATGCCCACGAAATGAATTTGTTTAACACGGCGCATCTCAGGAATCATGGTGCGTATTTGTGCGAGTTCAATTTTTGTCATATTAAGTCACTAATTCTTTTATTATTCGGTTAAACAAGTTGATTACAAATAGCAGCAAGGCGTTCTGTGGCATCTATAATGGCTGCTTTTCTGCTATTTTCGGACATTTTTTCAAGTAAAGCTCTATTTTGACTGAATCTCTGTAAATAATCACTCACTTTGTCGCCATTTAATTGATTTTGCGGGATCAATAACGCAGCTTCTTTTTTTAATAACTCCCGGGCATTTTTTGTCTGATGATCATCAACGGCATGCGGCAAGGGCACAAAAATCGCCGGTAAACCAACCACGGCAACTTCGGCAACGGTCAGCGCGCCAGCACGACAGATCACTAAATCAGCCCAGGCATAAGCCGCATCCATATCAGCAATAAAGGGCTGCACGTCAACCTTCACAGCGAGCTTGCGATAAGCCGCTTTTAAACTTTGATCATTGCCCTTGCCACTTTGGTGCAGCACCTGCAGTTGTGAAGGCGGAAAACGACTGAATGCCTTCGGCAGTTGCTCATTTAATACCTGAGCCCCTAAGCTGCCGCCAATCACTAACACTTTAAGTGGTGAATTTTCAGGCGAGATCTGTTTTTTAGGCAGCTTAAGGAGCTCTTCTCGCACCGGATTACCAACTAAAATAGCCTTTTCGCTGCTAAATGCACCTGAAAATCCCATTAGTATTTTTTTTGCAAAACGCGCGAGAATACGGTTAGTTAATCCAGCAGCCGCATTCTGCTCGTGGAGGAGCACCGGAATGCCCATCATCCAGGCGGCAATGCCGCCCGGCCCGCTGGCAAATCCGCCCATACCCAGCACTAAATCGACCTGACGCTTTTTAAGCACCGCACGCGCCTGAATAATGGATTTACTAATCCGTAGTGGTGCCATCAATAAGCGCTTCAGTCCGTTACCTCGTACCCCGGCAATATCGATAAAATCTATCTCATAACCATGCTCGGGCACCAATTGTGCTTCCATACGATCTTGAGTGCCTAACCAGCTGATCTGCCAGCCCTGGGCTTTTAGTTTATCCGCCACCGCCAGGCCGGGAAAGACATGCCCGCCTGTTCCGCCGGCCATCACTAATAAGGTTTTATTGTGCTTCATGGTTCACTTCTTTTTTCTTGC
>JBFGZH010000048.1:0-13157 GCA_041586895.1 Psychromonas sp.
ACATGAAAACTAAACGCCTTAATTTGTTCTCAGAAAGCGGTTTAACTTGCGTCGCTCCGTTTCCGTGGATGCGCATTATAGAGATCCGCATCTCATTAGCAAGCCTTTATTTACAATATTTTCAATTAAACATTCAAGTGTATATTTAACAGGCAAAACGCTGTTTTATCAGCCGCTAATCCTTTAATTGAGTGCCAACAATGCTATTGATCTGCTTTTTAGAGAAGAGTTTATTACTCAGTAAGCGGGTAAAGCCAAAACCAATAGCAGCACAAAGGACTGCTATTAATATCAGTACCCCTTCACTTACAGAGTCAAACTGCTTAGCCAATAGTGCGCCACCAATAAAAAAAACAAGCGGAACCAGGTAAGCGACTGATGCGCTTTTAACTAAGTCACTATTATTTATCTGCAACTCGATAAATTCATCGACTGCCATGCCTTCTGTATAAGGCACCTCAAATTGATGGGTTTTATCTGCAAATGTTTTGGCAACAGTACCGACACCACAACTGCTCTGGTTATTACAACCCGAACAGGCAGATTTGGAGATACACTCAACAACAGCCACCCTTTTGCCATGCAGCTCTTGTATTGCAATTATTTTTCCAGTTTCTTTAATCATTAATTAACCTTAGCAACGGATTCAATCAAACGTTTTGCAGTAACAACAGGAATATCGCCAACAACATTTACTTCAATATCATTATTCTGATAGGTATAAAGCACCGTTGCCCCGCGCTGAATTATTTTTTGCTTCTCATCTAATGTTATTTTTTTAGCTGAGATATAAATTGATACACTGACAATGCCATCCGTTAACATAATATAGGATACTGGTTCATTTTTATACATCACCAACTTATGCTGATTATTTTTAACAACCTTAAAACCTGTCGGTAACCAATTTATATGCCATTGCGGCGTCTGTTGCTCTGCTGCTTGAGGAATATGCAGCAATTGCGGTAACTGCTGCCGGCTTAATTTTTCCAGCCATGGGTTTATCTTTTCTGTGATATGCAATGATACCGCAATCACCTGCTCTAAGATTAAATTTGATTTATTAAGTGTATCCAGGCGCAATGGCAAATAAGAGTTAACATCTAACCAGATAATATAACTGTGGCGATATTCATCTTTACTGGCCATACGAATGGCAATGCTTTCTTTGCCGGCAATACGCCCCTTTCCTAAGATGATATATTCATAACCACTCTGACCATCAACAAAATCAAAATTGGCGATATTGGCAAAAACACTGCGATCATGGGTTGCCTGTAACGAATAAGCCTGCTGCCCCTGCTCAAAATAACTTATTTTTCCAGCAAACTGTAAAGACTCGCGCATCGCACCATTTAAATAGCAAAAGTATGCGATTTCCTGATCATCAATCACTCCATGAATTAACTGCTTAGGCTCCACCTGATTTTGCAGGCTGTTTAAATAGCGCAATTCATAATTTAATTCTTTGTAAGACTTCTGCATCAGCTGCAAATACTCAATAGCCGTCAAGGCTTTTTGCTTTTCAATATGAGTGTCATTAACATTTACAGGAACAGCCCCTTCAACCGCAAAGACAAAATGACTGCTAACAATAAATAGAGTGGCTACAAACACTCTAAAAAATAGTTTTAGCTTCATTGAATGTTCCTTTATAACATTGGTATCTAGGGTTGCAGCTGCAACTGTAATTGATGATCTTTCAATAACGCTTCCAGTCGCTCGTTATGCTCCTTTATTGCTTGTTTAGACTTGTTATTGGTCGCCTGCAAACTAACAGGCGTAACAGCCCCGCCCAAAGGCACAGTATTTAATACCTCAAGCCCGGTATCGCTATTGTCAACGACAGACGGTGAAGTCATAAGTGTTGTCAGGACAACAACACCGGCAACGGAAGCGGCAATCGCATATTGACCAAAACGGTGCATAAAAGAGAAGATATTGGCCTTTTGGGCTGATGGCATTTTATTTGCCGCCGTATCCAGTCTCGTCACTGCGGCTAAAGGTGTCTGCTCTTTAATTGCAGCCATTACTTTTTCACTGATATCAAGATCAATGAGCGGCGCTGCAACTTCACCACGCATCACATCACCGATTAAATGGTAACGTGCAAACTGAGTTTGCTGCATTTTGTCAGTGATTAATTCATCGATCAACGCTTCATCAACGACTTCATTATCAATAAGGGCTGACAGTTGTTCATTATCTGCTTGCATTGTTTTTCCCTGTTAATTTTCTAATAAAGGTTTTAATTGTTTATCGATCGCATCACGAGCTCTGAAGATACGCGAACGCACAGTACCAATCGGGCAGTCTTCAATATTGGCAATTTCCTCATAACTCATCCCTTCAAGTTCCCTTAATATTATTGCTGATTTTAATTCAGCTGGTAACTGCTCAATCGTCTGCAAAATAACATCCTTTATCTCCTGAGAGCGCAACACACTTTCAGGATCATCCGCCTCGCGTAATGCCTCACTGCCGTCATAGCTATCAGCTTCCATCACATCGACATCAGCAGATGGAGGCCGGCGGCCCTGACTGGTTAAATAGTTCTTCGCGGTATTCACTGTAATGCGATATAACCAGGTATAAAATGCACTCTCTCCGCGAAAAGAAGGCAATGACTTATATACCTTAATAAAGACCTCCTGCGTAACATCGGCAAGATCACCATTATTACGCAGATAACGTGTCAGTATATTGGCGACTCTGTTTTGGTATTTTCTTACCAGTAACGTAAAAGCTTGTTGTTCCCCATTTTGAATACGCTGAATTAATTGAAAATCTAAATCTCGCTCACTCATTGAGTTTTTCTACCTATTATTATGGTGAGCCTTATTGGCATTCACAGTTATGACTTTGAAAAAAAAAGAAAGTTCCCCAGAAAATTTAAAAGAAATTATTGTGGGATTAATTTCACGCTTCCCCTCAGCCCAGTTGGGTATATAATAAAATCTCAATCAAATATATATACCAATCAACAGAGCATATAATGCCATGACAGAAAGTAAATCAATAACAGAACATCAACATATTTGTGACGTCCTTATTATTGGCGCAGGTGCAGCCGGACTTTCACTCGCCTTAAAACTTGCACCTCATGCCACAGTGAATGTATTAAGTAAGGGCAAACTATCAGAAAGCTCTACTTTTTACGCACAAGGTGGCGTTGCTGCTGTGTTTTCCGATAGCGACAGTATTGAGTCGCATGTGAAGGATACCTTAATTGCAGGGGCAGGCTTATGTGATGAAGAGGCAGTGCGCTTTACAGTCAGCAATGCCAAAGAAAGTATGCAGTGGTTGATTGATACTGGTGTTAATTTTGACAAAGAAATAGATAACAATGGTGAAGAGCACTACCACCTCACGCGTGAAGGAGGCCACTCGCATCGCCGTATTTTACATGCCGCCGATGCAACAGGCAAAGAGATAGAAAACAGCCTGCTCAAAGCCGTAAAAGAACATAAAAACATCACCCTGATGGAAGGCTATAATGCCGTTGATTTAATTACCACGCGTAAATTAAACCTTCCTTCTAACCGTATACTCGGCGCTTATGTCTGGAACCGTAAAGCAGAGCGGGTGGAAACGATCAAAGCCCACTTCGTCACGCTGGCAACAGGGGGCGCAAGTAAGGTATATCAATATACCAGTAATCCAGATGTATCCAGCGGAGACGGTGTGGCGTTGGCATGGCGCAGCGGTTGCCGGATTGCCAATATGGAGTTTAACCAGTTCCATCCGACCTGCTTATACCATCCCGACGCGAAAACCTTTCTTTTAACAGAGGCCCTGCGGGGTGAAGGGGCCCACCTATTACGCCCGGACGGCACACGTTTTATGCCTGATTTTGATGAAAGAGCGGAACTTGCGCCTCGTGACATTGTTGCTCGCGCCATTGATTATGAGATGAAGCGTTTAGGTGCAGACTGCATGTACCTTGATATCAGCCATAAAGAAAAAGACTTTATTATTAAGCACTTTCCGACCATCTACCGACGCTGCTTAGAGCTTGGTATTGATATTGCCGAGCAGCCGATACCTATTGTACCTGCCGCTCATTACAGTTGTGGCGGTGTGATGATTGATAATCACGGGCAAACAGATATCGACGGCCTATACGCAATCGGCGAAGTTTCTTATACCGGGCTGCATGGTGCCAACCGCATGGCATCAAACTCTCTGCTGGAATGTGTGGTTTACGCCCATTCTTGCGCCAAAAACATTATCAACCAACTGCCTTTCCATAAAAACCGTAAATTTGCCAATATTCCAGATTGGGACGACAGCCAAGTTGAAGACTCAGATGAAGAAGTTGTTATTCAACATAACTGGCACGAACTGCGTTTATTTATGTGGGATTACGTGGGTATTGTCCGTACAGATAAGCGCTTGGCAAGGGCATTAAGCCGAGTACAGCTTTTACAACAGGAGATTGATGAATACTACAGCAACTTCAAAGTAAGCAATAACTTACTGGAACTAAGAAACCTTGTTCAGGTTGCCGAAATCATTATAAAAAGTGCCATGCAGCGCAAAGAAAGCAGAGGCCTGCATTACAACCTGGATTACCCGGAGCAACAGGCACACCCGCAACCAACCATTTTATGTCCTAAAATGTAGTGGATTGCGTTAAGGGCTGTTAAACCGCCCTTAACGCCCTGCAAAATTAATGCTTCGCGCCAGTAAACGATACTCAGCTTCACTGACCGCATCTCTATAAATGATAATAGCCTGCTTTTTACTGTCGCTTGGCCTGAGCAGGTCATTGGGGTTGTTTTTTAGGTGCAAAGAAAGAAACAGCTGGTTATAAAAAGAGGAAGTGCTCACTATGCCGCTGATAACTCGCCCATCTGCAAACATTCTAACTTCAACCAGGCCGGAATCACTTAACTCCAACAGGTATCTCTGTCGATAAGCTTGTCCTGCGCCATAAACAGCAATAGCTAGTAAAAGAAGATACAAAGGCAGAGTTAACCAGCTGATGCTGAAAATAAGCAGTAATAAAAGAATGACACAACAGTATAGAGCAAAAACAGCAATCGCTGCATAACGCGAACGTTTGCCGGTGATCTTATACTTTAACGTAGTCGCGGATAGCATCAATCATTTTTGCCAATTCAGGATCAGGGCAGGGGTTATTCCCCATAAACCAGGCAAACAACTGCGGATCCTGGCAATTTAATAGGCGCTGAAAAGTTGCTTTGTCAGCATTCGGCAATAGATCATAAACTTCGTTAACAAAGGGCATAAACAAGGTATCAAGCTCTAACATCCCTCGACGACAATTCCATAATAAACGTGATTTATCAAGCGGTTCAACCATTGCTTTGGTTCCTCTTTAAGGCTGCAGGCAATATAAAATAGAGGACACATCATAACAATAACAATTTCTTAACAGCAACTACTGACAAAACAGCTTGTGAGCTATAACATAAGAAAAACCCAAACCGCATCTATACGCAAACTACCTCCAGGTGAAGGCATCTGTATATTGAGGAAACTTGCGTATCATTTCATTAGCAAAAATGAGGCCCCAATGCTTAAACTTAGCCAACTGAAAAACATTAGCCAGCTGCCCGATTTAGTTTTATGTCAACTTGATAGCTGGGATTTAATTCGAGTCACAGGTGAAGATCGCATTAACTTTTTGCAGGGACAACTGACTTGCGATTTAACACAATTAAAACCCGGAGAGCAAACACTTGCCGCACAGTGTAATCCCCAAGGTAAAGCCTTGAGTATTGTGCGCGTAATGGTGCTTGAAGATCGCATCCTTCTTACACAACCCAGCTCAGTGACCGCCAAGCAGCTGCCTGAATTACAAAAATACGCCATTTTCTCAAAAGTAGAAATAAGCAAAGAAACAGAATACCAAGTCGTGGGCTTAGCAGGGTGTCAATCCAGTCAATATATTGCTGAAAATATAGATGCAGGCGCAATACACAAAGCAAGTGCTTTGCTGGAAAACGGCATACTGATCAAACAACCTTATCCGTCATTACGCTATTTAATTGTCCTGAAAAATCAGCAGGCATCGGCTCTGCTGGCAGACTTAAAAGAGCAGGCCAGCCTGTTTGATGATAGCTTATGGACCGCCATGAATATTGCCGCAGGCGTGCCTTTTCTGGAAAGTGAAACATCCGCTCTATTTGTTCCACAGATGCTGAATTTACAAGCCCTTGACGGCATCAGCTTCAGCAAAGGCTGTTATATCGGGCAAGAAACCATTGCCCGGGCAAAATACCGAGGCACCAATAAACGCGCCATGTTTATTCTTAGCGGCCGCGCAGATGCCGCTCCGAAAGCAGGCGATAATGTGCAGATGTTGTTAAACGACAACTGGAAACGTATCGGCACGGTGATTCAAGGTTGCCAATACGGGGATGGTCATACTGAGCTGCTTGCTGTGTTACCTAAAGACAGCAGCAACGATAATGTTTATCGAATAGCAGAAATTGAAGGCTCAACCTTATATAGCGTCGCCCTGCCTTACTCCATAACAGAGCAGTAACAGCAACAGATTCAACCCTGAATATCAGCAGGGTTGAGTCACCTAAAAGATAGATAAAAAATCGCCTATATTTCCCTCCCCAGTGAAAAAAATGTTACACTGTAGCACTGCTCACACTTTTGTAGCCGTTTATTATTTTATCTAACTGTTGGTAGGTAGCTGGTTTGCGATTGAACCCAGAAATTAGAAGATTACGCGATAAATCCGATCAATTTAACCGCTTACGGATCCAATCAGCACAAATATTAATGAATGAAAATGAAGTTAATATTTTTCAAACATTTCCACTGCTATTTCAATTTAATCATCCGGCACTACCGGGATATATCAATACGAATGTCCCCGCTGGTATTTACCAATATCAGGTAACTGACCAACAGCTACAACAGCTGCAGCGCTTTTTACATGTAGACATTTCCAATATTCAGGAACAACACCCGGATATACTTGGCCTTTATGCGATGGGCAGCACCTCCTCCATTGGCCAGAGCAGCGAAAGTGATTTTGATATTTGGATCTGTTATCCGCACCAGCTTGACAAAAAACGCGTCGAACTGTTAGCTGAAAAAGCCAGATTAATTACGCGCTGGGCGGAAGATTTCGATGTCGAACTGAACTTTTTTCTCATTCCCGATAATAAATTTCGGGTTAATAATAATGCCAGTATCAGCAAAGATGCCTGCGGCTCTTCGCAGCATATGCTGTTACTGGACGAGTTTTACCGTACATCATTACGCATTGCCGGAAAAAGAATATTATGGCGGCAGATCCCCTACAAGCACGAACATGACTACGATCAGTATGTAAAAAGCCTTGCCGATAAAGGCGAACTGGATCTCGATGACTGGTTAGATTTAGGCGGCTTTCACCGTATTCCTGCTGAAGAGTATTTTGGCGCAACACTCTGGCAGCTCTACAAAGGTATTGATAATCCCTATAAAGCGGTATTAAAAACCATTCTCATGGAGGCTTACTCCTGGGAATATCCGAATACAGAACTGATCGCAATCTCTTATAAAAAGAGCTTTCAGGAGCAGAACTATTATAATGAGATCCTTGATCCCTACTGCCTGATGCTCGAAAAAGTAACTTCCTACTTAACCAGTATTAACGATTACAAACGCCTGGAAATAGTCCGCGCCTGCTTTTATCTGAAAACCGAGGAAAAGCTGTCCAAGCCATGCACCAATGACAATACCGCCTGGCGGCATATGATTTTAAGTAAATTTGTAAAAAGATGGCAGTGGAATGAACAGCATATTTTAGATCTGGATAACCGTGAAAACTGGAAAGTTAACGAAGTTACCAAGGCCAAGGATGCGTTATTAGACGCCCTGATGAGCAGCTATCGTAAATTACTGAGCTTTGCTCGCGATAAGCATATTGCCGAATCAATCAGCGCCGAAGATCTCGGCATCTTATCACGCAAACTGTATGCCGCTCATGATACTTTACCCGGTAAAGTTGACCTGATTAACCCCAATATCTCACCGGATCTTTCAGAGCCGCATTTAAGTTTTATTCAGGTACCTGAAAACAGAACCAATAAAGCCGGATGGTATCTGTATAACTGCTCGCTTGATAACTATGAGCTGATCGGTACACCGACATTAATGTACTCAAGTTACATAGCAAAGTTAATCGCCTGGTGCCATATCAACGGGCTGTATAAACAGGATACAGAACTGCATTTATATAACCAGGGATCGGCACTGGTCGGACAAAAGTTAAACCAGTTTATGCAGGATCTGCATGCGGTGTTTCCTGTTGATGTGCCTCCAGCGAGCAATCAGGCGCTTAGTCAGCCCTGTGAAATAAAACACCTGACCATCTTTTTAAATGTCGAAAATGATCCGACCCGACACTGGCAAGATACCGAAGAGAGTGCAGCGGGCCGAGTCGGCAATATTTTTTCCTATGGCGAGCACAACGAGTGCCTGATCGGCAGTATTGATCTTATTTACCGCAACTCATGGAATGAAATACGGACACTGAACTTTAATAATGACTACGCGGTGGTCGATGCACTGACGACTATTTTAGGAAAGATGCACCAGGATGCTCATCCGCCTGAGCAGATAGATATCTTCTGCTATAGCCACCACTTCACGGAGCAGATCAAACAAGCCTTTGGCAAAAAGCTAAATGAATATATAAAATTGCGTTTAAACTCCATTTCCCAACGCTCAGTACAAACAATATGGACCGGCGGCCGCAAATTTGGTTTTTATTTCGAACGCACCGGCGTGACGCTGCAGCATCTGGAGAGCACCGTGGATATTTACAGCCATATTTCCAAGAAGAAGCTTTCCAGCAGTGTGATTAATTTAAAAAACACCCATTATGAACAGACCGCTGAAATAATAGAATCCCATATCAGTGAAGGGCTGATCCAATTCTTCTTTGAGAATTATGCCACTGGTTTCAATGTTTATATTGCCAATGCCGACAATGAAGTAGAAACATTTCAGAACTTTGCCGGCAGCAAAGATGATTTAGTGCAGAACGTGAATCGTTTTTATGCCTCCCATAGCAACCAACCAAGCGATTTAGCAGATCAAATCAACTTTAATCTGCCGCAGTTTTATGAAATTAACGAAAGCCACAACCGCAAGCTGATCTTATTACCCTTTAAAAGCAACACGCAAGGCATAACGACAGCCGACAAAAATAAAAAAAGTAAGGCTCAGAATACAGAGGTCAGCATTCAGGCTAAGCTGTAAATCCCTAGCTGCAGCCATTTGTCATTTCGGCTGCCGGGCGCAGCCCTAAAGAATGGCAGATAGCATAACTTAAATCACTGCGGTTTAAGGTATAAAAATGAAAGTCTGTGACCCCTTCCGCACTGAGCACCTTGACCATATCCATGGCAATGGTTGCGCCAATCAAATTGCGCGTCATAGGATCATGATCAGTACCCTGATATAATTTATGCATCCAATCAGGCACATGTACATTGGTCAGCCCGGCAAACTTAACCAGCGTTTTATAGTTAGAGACAGGTAAAATACCGGGTACTATATCTCCTTCAATACCTTGTTTAACACACTTATCACGAAAACGCAGAAAGGTTTCCGCATCAAAAAAGAACTGCGTAATAGCACGGTTGGCACCCGCAGAAAATTTTGCTTTCAGGACCTCGAGATCAAATTGCTCACTGCTTGCTTCCGGATGTTTTTCTGGATAAGCAGCAACAGAAATATCAAAATCGCCCTCCTCTTTTAACAGGGAAACCAAATCTGCGGCATACATATGGGGCTTAGCACCACCAGCGGGAATATCACCGCGCAAGGCAACAATGCTGCGAATATCATTAGCCCAATAATCTTGGGCAATACGCCGCAACTCCTCTTTGTTGGCATCAATGCAGGTTAAATGCGGGGCTGCCACCATGCCTGTTTTACTTTTAATCTCTTTAATTATCTGATGAGTACGATCGCGTGTTCCTGAATTCGCCCCATAAGTGACGGAAACAAACTTAGGCTGTAGAGTTTTTAAGCGCTCAATAGAGTGCCATAGGGTCTGCTCCATCACTTCCGTCGCGGGCGGAAAGAACTCAAAAGACACGCCGACACCCGGCTTGATATCGGCAATATTCTGGTTTAATTGTGCTAAATGCCGTGCTGAAAAATAATTCGCCCTTTGCTCTTCACTGTTGATCATTGCTTTTCCTTGTTCTTTATTTTTTAGCCATCTAAACGTCTGTAATGGTTGCTAATCTAATAAAACATGAATAAATGTCAACTTATTTTAACTAAAATGAAAAAGTTTAAACTTAAGGTGAATTTACTTCAATGCAGCAACTCAGACTTCTAGACATCTTTATGTGTAGATTGCTAACACCAACAACACAGGTTAGAATGTCCTTTCAAAAGATAGGGGGTCATAGAGATGTCTAAAAAATGGAACGGTGAATATATCAGCCCTTATGCTGAGCATGGAAAAAAGAGTCAACAAGTCAAAAAAGTGACGGTTTCAATTCCCACTAAGGTATTGAAAATACTTACTGATGAACGTACTCGCCGCCAGGTCAACAACTTGCGCCATGCCACTAACAGTGAACTATTATGTGAAGCTTTTTTACATGCCTATACAGGGCAACCGCTGCCCGAAGATGAAGATCTGGATAAAAACCAGCCGGAAACACTGCCCGAAAATTAATAAAAAGCCCTGGCAAAGCAGGGCGTTTTAAAAAATCAATCAACGGCTTAATTACTTATCAAGATGAACATCCATCTGCGGGAATGGAATCTCAATACCAGCTTCATCCAGTCCGTTTTTAATCGCGACGAGCAACTCATAACGTACTTTCCAATACAGTTCTCTGTTAACCCAGGGGCGCACCACCAGATTAACACTGGAATCAGCAAGCTCAGCCACTGCAACCAGCGGCTCCGGCTCAGCTAATACATCACTGTTGGCCTTGACGATTTCCTCGATAAGCGCTTTGGTTTGGGCCAGATCGGCAGCATAACTGACGCCAATAATAAGATCGATTCTGCGCGTCGGCATACGTGAATAGTTGACAATATTACTGTCCAAAATGGCTGAATTGGGGACAATCACCACTTTATTATCCGGCGTTTTCAAGGTTGTCGCAAATATCTGCACCGAGTCGACACTGCCCGCGGTGCCTGCCGCTTCGATATAATCACCGGCTTTAAATGGGCGTAATGCAATAATCAGCACGCCGGCGGCAAAGTTTGACAGCGCGCCCTGCAGTGCCAGACCCACCGCTAAACCTGCAGCACCAAGCAGGGCAATAAAGGAGGTGGTCTGCACACCAATCCGCCCTAATGCCGCAATCACCACAAATGCAATGATAATGTAACGTATCATATGGGCAATAAAATCCACGATAGTGGCTTCTAATTGACGTTTGCTCAGTATCTTATGGATAGTAGAAGAGATAAACCCCGCCACATAAAAACCGATAACCAGGGTTAATAGCGCAGCGGCCATATTCACTACATATTCAGTCAATAATCCCTGGTTTTCGACAACCCACTGGACACTGTTGCCAACCGCATCAACACTGCTGTCAATTTGCTCGCTAATCGCTTCCACCGCTTTTTCCGGTACGGCATCCTTGCTGACGGTTTGAGAAACCGCAGTCTCATCTGACATAGTTAAACTCCTTAATTAGCATTTTTAAGTTGCGCGTGAATAAACCCCCACTGCGCTTTAAAGTTATGCGTTGGTTTATGCTTAAACTGGCTACGCACAAATTGGCTCATACGCCCTTCCACAAAGGCAAGCAGCAGATTAGCCACCATCACTTCATCATGCAGTAATTTTTCACCGTCAAGCATAGGCTTTTCCCTTAAAATCTGCTTAACCTGAGATTCCAATTTAGAAAAAAGATGCCCGATGCGTACCTGCAACCTCTCATGTTCCCCCAATAAAGCATCTCCCATTAAAATTCGAGTTAACCCCGGATTTTGCTCGGCAAAGCCCAATAAAAAATAAACAAGATGCTCAACACGCTTAAGCGTTTGTTTTTGCTGATCTTTAATTAAATTAATTTGGGTAAAAACAGCAGACTCAATAAAATCGATTAAGCCTTCAAACATACGTGCCTTACTTGGAAAGTGGCGATATAAAGCGGCTTCAGAAACCCCTACCTGTGCGGCTAATTTCGCAGTAGTGATACGCTGCCCAGGCTTACCTTCAAGCATCACAGCTAATGCACGTAAAATGTCATCCTTGCGATTTACTTTCTTTTTGGCTGTGTTTGTAACCATTGTTCACAACTTCCTTTGTCAGATTGAATTAATGTGTGCCGGAATGGCCAAAGCCGCCTTCACCGCGCTCACTGCTGTCAAAACTATCAACAATTTCAAATGTTGCTTGTACTACCGGCAGAAAAACTAACTGCGCTAAACGCTCTCCCGGCTGCAAAGTAAATGGCTCATTACTGCGGTTCCAGCAAGACACCATCAGCGGCCCTTGATAATCAGAGTCAATTAATCCCACTAAATTACCTAATACTATGCCATGTTTATGGCCTAAACCCGAGCGCGGCAAAATAGTTGCGGCCAACTTAGGATCGGCAATATGAATAGCAATACCGGTTGGAATAAGCTGTGTTTCACCCGCTTCAATCACCAAAGGCTGATCAATACAGGCACGCAGATCCATACCTGCAGAGCCGGCTGTGGCGTGCTCTGGCAGAGGAAACTCTTTGCCGATACGAGGATCAAGAATTTTAAGTTCAATTTGTTTCATTATTATTATCCCTTTTTGGTAAGCAAATATTTATATAGCTGAATATTATCAGCCTCTTTATCATCAAAGTGTTTTAGCATACTGCTGAGCAATGACTTCGAGCAACTGACTGGCAACCTCTTTTTTATCAGCAAGGCCGATAACAAAGCGCTGCTCTGCAGAAAACACGGTTAAGGCGTTTTTGTCACTATTAAAGCCCTGTCCGGCCTCAGCAACATCATTTGCCGCAATCAGATCTAAGTTCTTACGTTGTAATTTGTCCTGCGCATAGCGCTCGACATGCTCAGTTTCAGCAGCAAAACCGACACAGAAAGGGCGCTGTTCAGCAGTGGCCACCGCCGCGATAATATCTGGATTTTTAACTAATTTAAGGGTCAGATCTTCCACTCCCTGCTGCTTTTTCATTTTTTGC